>JBBJOE010000106.1:0-8066 GCA_037721765.1 Thermomicrobiales bacterium | reverse complement strand
CGCCCTCTACGCCGAGGCGGTCGCCATCTGGCGTGACCTGGGAGACCGCGCCGCGGAGGCCGAGACCATGATCGACCACGGTGCGGCGCTGTTGGACGCGGGCGACCTCCAGGCCGCCGCCCAGATGTTCCAGGCATCGCTGGAGATGGCCGAGGACATCCGGCACCCGACCGCGAAGCGGCGAGCCATGGGAAGTCTCGGCAATGCCGCGTTCTACCGGGGCGAGATCGAGCGGGCCCGCGACCTCTGGGAGGCGGCGACGGCCGTCCGGGGTGCCGGCAACGCCTACTACCTGACGATGCTGCGCGGGAACCTGGCGGTGGTCTCGTACCACCTCGGCCAGCATGACAGGGCGATCAGGTTGAACCAGTCCGTCCTGGCGTTCTGGGAATCACTCGGCGGCAAGAAGGGGATGGCCGACGCGCTCGGCAACCTGGGCGGCGCCTACGTCGCCTCGGGCGACCCCGGCGCCGGGCTGTCCCACTACGAGCGGGCCCTGAGCCTGGCCCGGGAGATCGGGGACCGGCGCGGGCAGGCCACCACGCTCTACAACCTGGCCGACCTCGACCAGCGGGCCGGGCGTCACCTCCAGGCCCTGGCGGGCCTGCGGGAGAGCCTGGCCCTCTTCGACCACCTCGGCTTCCCGATCGCGATCCCCGACGTGCTGGAGGCGATGGCCGACCACGTCGCCACCCTCGGCCGGCCCACGGACGCCACCGCCCTATTCGCCTCGGCCGCCGCCTGGCGCGCGCGCCTCGACGCCTGGGGCACGCCCGACACCCAGGCCCGGCGCGAGGCGCTCCCGGCGGACCTCCGGAATCGCCTCGGCGCGGAGGCGTTCGCGGCCGCGTGGGTCGCCGGGGAGGCCCGTGCCGAGATCCTGACCGTCCGGGAGGCCCTGACGCTCGCCGATGACATGGTCTGGTCCGCGACCCGACCGGCTCCCCCCGCCATGCCCCGCGAGGCGGTTCCCGGTGAGACGGGTGACCCGGCACGGCCCGGAGGGCGCGCGATGTCCGCCGGCGACCCGGTCGGTACCGTGGCCACCGCCGATTCTGGAGCCGGCTGGCCGGGCGCGGCAGACCCCACCGGCGGCTCCGTGATCCAGAACACACCGGCGCTCAGCCGGCGCGAATTGCAGGTGCTGCGCCTCGTGGCCGAGGGAGAGAAGGACCGCGACATCGGGGCGGCACTCTTCATCAGCCACCGCACCGTCTCGACCCATGTCACCCACATCTTCGACAAGCTGGGCGTGGACTCCCGCGCGTCGGCGGTCGCTCGCGCCCTGCGGGCCGGCCTGCTCTGATCCCGGCCGGCGCACGTCGGCAGCGGTCGCGTGGGGAGGGGGGAATCCAAGATCCCCGCCGCGTCCGGCGCCCCAAGTCACGCTCGGTGACGGCCCCGACCGTCGCGTCCCCGCCCGCCGGACACGTGATCCACCGACCACCAAATACGTCATTGGACGGATGGCGAGCGGCGAGGGATGTCCTACGCTCGATCCAGGCCAGGCAGGTCGCCCGGCGGGCCGGAGAGGGCGAAGCACGATGGACCGATCGCATCCCCAGGAATGGTCACCGGCGCGGGACCCGGACGTGGAGGCGGGCCGGACGCCGTCGCCGGGCGACCCGGTCACCGCCCACCTCGACGCCCTCGCGGGGGGTGACGGCACGGATCTCGGCACGGATCTCGGCACGGGGCTGGCGGCCGGGGTCACGCTGGACTTGGTCCAGACCGGCGAGGTGGTCCTGGGCCACGAGGCGGTCACCGTCGTCTTCGCCGAGTTGCACCGGCAGGCATTCCGGGCCAGGACGACGGTGCGTTCCCGCACCGTGCAAGGGGACCAGACCGTGGTCGAGGCGACCTTCTCCGGCCGCCACGTCGCCGAGTTCGCCGGCATCCCGCCGATGGGCACCGAGGTCACCGTTCCCTACGTGCTCGCCTACGAGACGGTGGGGGAGACGATCGTCGCGATCCGCGCCTACCTACCGTTCGGGGAGCTGATCCGGCAACTGCGTGGAGAGGGCGCATGAGTACCTGATCCGGGCACCACCGCCCACGACCGGGTCATCGGCCCGATCTCGCTCCGGTGGTGATGCGGCCGGCACTGATCCACCCGCTTTCAGTTTCAACACGTAGGAGACCGACGACAATGCGCACGTTGGTGACGACCCACCTCATCGCCCTGGCAATCCTGCTCAGCCTCATCCCTTCGACCGGCGCCCGCCCGGCACTCGCCCATGGCGCCCAAACCACCGGTGCGGAGTGCGTCGCGCCCGACTTGCCGCCTGGTACTCCGACGCCCATGGAGGACATGGGTCCGCCCGAGGGCAGCCCGCCCGTCGAAGACGCGGCGGGGATGGACATGGGGACACCGGGCAGCGAAGACACCGCCGGGAGCGACGACGCACCGCCCCCGGCGGCACCACTCCCCACGATCCCCGCGGGCACACCGGCCGATACCAGCAGCGCGGAACGGGCGATCGCGGGAGCCCAGAACCTGGTCAACTGCTTCGGCTCTCCCGACGCCGAAGCAGCCGCCGCGTTGATGACCGCCGCGTTCACGCTGATCGAATTCGGGACCGATAACCCGTATGACGTGGCACGCGACATCGCCTCGGATGCCACTCCCTCGATCACCATCGAATCCCTCGGCGACGTCCAAACCCACGACGACGGCCGGCTGAGCGTCGACATCGTCTTCTCCGGCCTGTTCTCGCCGAACACCTACCTCCACCACCGTTGGTACTTCGTGCCGGATGGGGATCACCTCAAGCTGGACCAGTGGGTCTGGCTGCCGGTCGAGTCGGCCGATTTCCGGGTCGAGATCACGATGACCGACTTTGCCTACGACCTCAGCCAGACCACGCTCCCCGCTCACCAGACGATCGCCATCGATGGCGTCAACGCCGGGGACTACGCGCACGAGATCGTCGTCTTCCAGTTGCCCGCGGGCGCCACGGTCGAGCAGCTCCTCATTGGGGACGTACCGGAGGAGGACGTGCGCTTCTATGGGTTCGCCATCGCCGCACCCGGCCAGACCGCCCACTTCGGCCTGACCGGTCTCGAACCCGGCACCTATCACATCATCTGCTACTTCGACTCACCGGACGGGATCCCGCATGTGATGCGCGGCATGGAGGCCGAGTTCATCGTCGAGTAGCCAACCGGATGGTCGTAGCACGAACCGCCACGACCGATCACGAATTCGGTTCGAACACGCGCCGCCGGGAGGTGTCTCCTGGCGGCGCGTGACCTTTGGTCGATGGACTCGACCGCCGGAGCGGGATAGGCTGGGGATCGTCCAGATTGTGGTCATGGCCGCCGCTCGTCACCTATCCCCGATAAAGGTTGGCTCATGTCTCGTCGGATCGTCTCCTCATTCGTCCTCACCTTCGTTCTCCTGGCCGCGGGCACCCCCTGGCTCTCCCGCCCGGCCGTCGCGGCATCGTCCCCCTCCTATGAGGCGCCGGTCCATCGCCACACCATCTCCTGGGGACCGGAGTGGGACCAGATCGCGATGACCTCCGATATCACCAGCGACCGGTTGACGCTCACCAACGGCGTCAGCACCGTGACCTTCCGGGCCACCTTCGGCTTCGGCGGCGATGCGGATGACTGCTCGTTCAGGTTGGGGGACGACTTCTTCGAGATGTCCCCCTACGAGCTCCTGTCCGACTCCCCGCCGATGCCCCTCGACGTGCCGCTGCATGGGGACACGTCGGCGGTGGCCCCGGACATGTACGTGGTCCGGACGTCCACGGCCGGCGAGGATCTCGTCGCCTACGTGGATTGTCGTTCGCTGGGCGAAGAATCGGTCCTGATCAGCTTCGCGCTGGTGCCCCTGGATGCCTGGGAGAGTCAGCTCGCCGCACTCCGTACCCTCTGGCGCGACGTCGGACTCCCGCCGTCCGCTCTCCCCGGCAAACCGGGGGACGTGGGCGAGACGCCGCTCACCGCGGCCACGGTCTGGTTCGCCGCCGACCTGAACGCGTTCTGGACCGAAGCGTTCGAGGAGTTGGACGAGACCTTCCGGAACCCCTCGTATACCGTCGTTGAGGGTACCCGGGAGAGCGGCTGCGGCGAGGTCTGGCCGGGCGTCGTCGCCTTCTACTGCCCGCTGGACGCGGGCATCTACATGGACGACCGCTGGCTATCGACGTACATCCTGCCGGGGTACGGCGTCGCCGGGATCGCGGCGATCCTGGCCCACGAGGCGGGCCACGCCGTCCAGCTCCAGCTCGGTGAGATCTCGACGTCACGGCGGGGCGAACTCCAGGCCGACTGCCTGGCGGGCGCCTACATGGCGACCACGGTCGAGCGGGGCATCTTCGACCAAGCCACCATCGACGGCCTGGTCAACCTGTTCGGCGACTTCGGCGACAACGCCGTCCCCAGCTTCTGGGACACCGACGCCTTCGAAGAATCCCACGGCACCAGCCAGCAACGCTCGACTCTCTTCCAGCGAGGGTTCCTGGCGGGGGTCGGGGCGTGCGGGTTGGGAGCGGGGTAGGAGCCGCTGACCGCTCTCGCGGTGGCTGTGCCCCGATAGGTCGTCAGACCTCTGACAGCGTGGCGGCACGATTTACCCCACCTTGCGCCGCGCCGTGACCACCCCCGTGTTCATGCCGACCCAGTTCAGGCCGCCGAAGAAGCGGGCGTGTTCGATCTTGACGCAGCGGTCCATCACCACGTCGAGTCCGGACCCTCGGGCGCGGGCCGCGGCCTCCTCGTTGACGATGCCGAGCTGCATCCAGAGGACCTTGGCCGCGGCGTCGATCGCCTCTTCGGCGATGCCGGGCAGGGCGTCCGGGCGGCGGAAGACATCGACGATCTCCAGCGGGCCGGGCGCGTCGGCCAGCGTGGCGTAGACGGGGCGATCCAGGATCGTGCCGCCGGCGTACTTCGGATTGACGCCGACCACGTCGTAGCCCTCGGCCAGCATGTAGATGGCCGCGAAGTGGCTCGGCCGCATCGGGTCGGCCGAGAGCCCGACCATCGCGATCTTGTTGTAGGTGGTCAGGATGCGGAGGCGCTCGTAGGCACTCGTCGTCACCGTCGTCGCATCTTTCCCGGTGGTCCCCGCGCTCATGCCCCCATCCCGTCCGACGCCTTGGCGAACTCCACCTCGTCCACCTCGCCATCCTCGGTCACGATCCCGCCGGCCGGGACCAGGGCAGGGGAGGGGGACACGTCGCCTCGGGCGCTGAGGCGCAGGGCGCGGTCGAGGTCCCAGCAGATGTCCTCCGGATCCTCCAGGCCAACCGAGATCCGGACCAGGTCGGGATCGACCCCGGCGGCCATCTGCTGCTCGTCGGTCAGTTGCTGGTGGGTGGTGCTGCCGGGGTGGATGATCAGGGTCTTGGCGTCGCCGATGTTGGCCAGGTGGGAAACGAGGCGCAGGTTATCGACGAACCGCTTGCCGGCCTCCCTGCCCCCCTTGACGCCGAAGGTGAAGACCGCCCCGGCCCCGTTCGGCAGGTATTGGGCGGCGAGTTCGCGATACGGGCTGCCGGGCAAGGTCGGGTAGCGGACCCAGGTCACCCGGGGGTGGTCGAGGAGGAACCGGGCCACCCGCTCGGCGTTGCGACAATGGCGCTCCATGCGGACCGGTAAGGTCTCCAGACCCTGGAGGAACAAGAAGCTATTGAACGGGCTGAGGGCCGGGCCGATGTCGCGCAGGGTCTCCACCCGGGCCTTCATCAGGTAACCGTAGACGCCGAAGGTCTCCATGAAGCTGATGCCGTGGTAGCCGGGGGAGGGGTCGACCAGGCCCGGGAACAGACCGTTGTCCCAGGGGAAGCGGCCCGACTCGACAATCACGCCGCCGATCGCCGTGCCGTGGCCGCCGATGAACTTGGTCGCCGAGTGGACCACGATGTCGGCGCCATGGTCCATCGGCCGGCAGAGGTAGGGCGTCGTGAAGGTGCTGTCAATCATCAGCGGCACGCCCGCCTCGTGGGCGATGTCGGCCACGGCCCGGATGTCGAGGACATCGATGCGGGGATTGCTGATGGTCTCGGCGTAGACGACGCGGGTCTTCGGCGTGATCGCGCGGCGGAAGTTCTCGGGATCGGCCGGGTCCACGAAGACGACGTCGATGCCCCAGCGGCGCAGGGTGATGTCGAACTGGGTGAAGGTGCCGCCGTAGAGGGTGCCCGAGGAGACGATCTGGTCGCCGGGGTTGAGCATCGTCATCAGGGCCACGAACTGGGCCGCCTGCCCGGACCCGACCGCGAGGGCACCGACGCCGCCTTCCAGGGCGGCGATCCGCTCCTCGAATGCGGCGGTGGTCGGGTTCATGATCCGGGTATAGATATTGCCGAACCGCTGCAGGGCGAACAACTCGGCGGCGTGGTCGCTGTCCTCGAACACGAACGATGTCGTCTGGTAGATCGGCATCGCCCGCGCGCCGGTCACCGGGTCCGGCCGCTGCCCGGCGTGGATGGCCAGCGTGTCGAACCCGTAGGCGTGGTCGTCCTCGTCCCCGGGCAGGAACCCGTCCGGGCCCTGGCCAGCGACCTGCCCGTTCGGTGAGACGCCGCGCCCGTCCGGCGATGCGGGATGCGTCGTGGGTCCGGTCTGCCCGTGCACGGGAATTCTCCTGGTATCGTTCTTCCGTCTTCCGTCTCCGGAATTCTTGACATTGTTGATCCTATCCGATATGTTCTCCGGCAGACAACCGAATACGCACCACCTCATCCAGAGGGGCAGAGGGAACGGCCCGATGAAGCCCCAGCGACCCGGTCACCGGCAACGGTCCCGCGGGTGCTAATTCCGACAGGATGGTCCTGGCAGATGAGGGTTCGGCGCGCTGTCGAGTACCCCGTGCCCGGTCAGCCCTCTGATCCCCCTCGTCCGCCAAGCGGACGGGGTTTTTGCGTGGCCGGGTCGAGATCAACGAGGACGGAGAGGACGTGACATGGCCGAGACGGTGACGATCAACCGGGTCAGCAAGCGATTCGCGGCGGGCGGCGGCGCGACCGAGGTCCTGACCGACATCCAGTTCCAGGTCGGCGAGGGCGAGTTCGTCGCCATCCTGGGGCCGAGCGGCTGCGGTAAGTCGACCCTGCTGCGGATGGTCGGCGGCCTCGATCGGCCGTCGGCGGGCACGGTCCGCATCGGTGACCGGGAGGTCTCCGGCGCCGACCCACGCTGCGCGGTCGTCTTCCAGGAGCCGCGCCTGTTCCCCTGGAAGCCGATCGCGGCTAATGTCGCCCTCGGTGCCCGGCGGCAGCGCGGCGCGGTCGACACCGTCGGGTTACTCGACCGGGTTGGCCTGACGGGTTTCGAGAAGTCATATCCCCATCAGCTCTCAGGCGGGATGGCCCAGCGGGCCGCCCTGGCCAGGGGCCTGGCCGGTCGGCCGGAGGTCCTGCTGCTGGACGAGCCGTTCGCCGCGCTCGACGCCTTGACCCGGATGGAGATGCAGGACCTGCTGGTCGAGATCCGGCGCGACAGCCAGCCGACCGTGCTGATGGTGACCCACGACATCGACGAGGCCCTCTACCTGGCAGACCGGGTGATCGTGCTGGGGCCAAGGCCCGCCAGCGTGGTGGCCCGGGTCGATGTGCCGCTGCCCCGGCCACGGGAGCGTGCCGCGCCGGAATTGACCGGTCCTCGGGAGACCATCCTGGCCGCGATCGGGATTGCTCATTCGGCCCGTACCGACCGTCCGGCGGCGTGACACGCCACCGTCCCCTCTGATCCGGCCTCGGCCCGCGTCGGGCCAACCGTGAACCCATCGCGGCGTCGCCGCGTCGTCATCGACCCCGTCGCCAGAGACCACCGAGAGGAATTGACCGTGCAGACTCGACCGATCGCCGACCCCTCATTCACCCCGGCCCACCGGGGTCGCGCGGGACACCACCACGCCCGCTGGCTGCTGGCCCTGGTCCTCGGCCTGCTCGTCGCCCCGCTGGTCGCCGGGGTCCGTGCCCCGGCCGCCGCCCAGGCGGAGACGATCCGCCTCGATTACGCCTACTACAACCCGAGCAGCCTGGTCCTGCGCCGGTTCGGCTGGTTGGAGGAGGAACTGGGAGCGGGTGGTACCGAGATCGAGTGGACCC
>JBBJOE010000105.1:0-8093 GCA_037721765.1 Thermomicrobiales bacterium | reverse complement strand
GGGTCGGGAGGAGATCCCGAGACACCGATCGCCGGACGTCACCCCTCGTCCATGCGGGCCATCGTGAGCGACCACTGGTAGGGTCGGTCCGAGCCGAGATCGGTGCCGGCACGAAGACCGGGATCGAGACGCGACTGACGCGACAGAACGTCTCGGGAGCGAGAACGGGAGCCGGTCACGCGCCGTCGCCCGCTCCCGAGCCCCGATGGTCCGGACCACGAACCCTTCCCCGCACCGGACGTCGATCGGGTAGGCTCCTCGCACGGCGCGGCAGAGCGTGGCTGCCCGGACAACGGCGGCCGTGGGCCCGGTTTCGACGCGTATCGGGCGATGAACTCGCTACCCCGCGTTGACGTCACGGCAAACGCTGCCACGCGAGGAGGACCCCGGAAGACATGGGCGTGGATATGCACACCGATACGGAGGCGCGACCCGGCTCGCCGCGGGCGGGTGGCACGGGAGGCGATGACCTCTTCGGACTCATCCGCACCCTGACGGAACTGCCCGGCCCGACCGGGCACGAGGATGCGGTCCAGGATTGGGTCGCGGACCGGTGGTCCGCCCTGGGAGACGTTCGCCGGACGAATGTCGGCAACGTGCTGGTCCGTGTCGGTGGCCGGGGACCGCGCCTCGTCCTGGCGGCCCATGCCGACGAGATCTGCCTGGTCATCAAGAGCGTCTCCGACGAGGGGCACTGCTTCGTCTGGCCCTACTACGCCGATCGGCTCGGCGCCCCGCCGCGATGGTTCATGCCCGCCGGCCAACCCGCCCTGGTGATCACCGGCACCGGCACGGTCCCGGCGATCATCGCGACGGCGAGTGGACACGTCGTCGGTGGGCAAGGCAGTCGCAAGGAGCGCCTGGAGTGGAACGACCTCTTCGTCGACCTCGGCGTCGAGAGCCGGGCCGAGGTCGAGGCCCTGGGCATCCACGCCGGGTGCCGGGTCATCTGGAACCCGCCGACCCGCCGCCTCGGGCCGCACCGGATCACCGGCAAGGCGATGGACGATCGAGTCGCCCTCGCCATCGCGACCCTGGTCGGGGAGCGACTCGCGGGACGGGACGACGTGACCCACGAGGTCTGGCTGGCCTCGACGGTCCAGGAGGAGAACGGCCTGATCGGGGCGAGCAGCCTGGCCGACGAGGAACGCTTCGACCGCTGCATCGCGATCGATGTCGGCCTGACTGGCGACATCCCCGGCCCCGACAGGCGCGATTTCCCGGGCCGCCTCGGGGCCGGGCCGATGCTGGTCCACCAGGACAGCAGCGCCCACTACGGCGGCCGGTTCATCCGGGCACTCGTGGCGACCGCCGGACGGGCCGGCATCCCGGTCCAGCAGGCCATCTTCCAGAACTACGGCAGCGACGGCGCCGAGGCGATCCGGCGGGGCATGGAGACCGCCCTCCTCACCTACCCCACTCGCTACACCCACTCTGCCATCGAGACGGTCGACGAGCGCGATGTCCGGGCCTGCGTCGAGTTGCTGGTCGCGTTCTTGTCCGGGAACGCTGCCGGGTCCCGAGTGCGTCTCCCGGCCACCTGACCGGAACTCGCGAACGGACCCACCCGGGCATCAGGCAGGGCCGTTCGCGACTTTCACCAACGTCGCGGAGACGATTCGATCCAGGAAAAACAGCGAGGCCGAGCGGGTGGCTGGATCCGCTCGGCCGACGCTAGAGGGAGAGATTCGGCACCCGACCGTGGCTGGCGCCCGGGGCCGCGGAGTTGGGACTCCGTGTCATGCCGTTTGGGCACATCCCCATCATCACACGCCCGGTGCCCCGCGTCAGGAACCATTCGGATACCATGTCCGGCACGTTCGGACACCCATCGAGCCGGAGGAGACCCAACCATGGTCAGAGACGACGGGAGACCCACCGCTCCGGACCCACGCCCGGGGCAGGCGCCTGGTGACGAGCACGCGATGGAAGGCTTACCTACCGTCGTGCCTCCGGGCGGCATGGCCGAGATGGTGGCGATGTTCGGCCACCTGGCCACCGGCGAGTCACCGCCGGCCCTGCCCTACCGAGCCGCGTGGTCAAGCGCTGACGCCGTCGGGGACGGACGATGACCGACGCCTCCGTGGATCCTCTCTACTTGCCGCTGCGCGAGCTGGGCGAACGCCTCCGGTCCGGCACGATGACCGCGACCGGCCTCCTCGACGCCGCCATGGGTCGGCTGGCGATCACCGAACTCGCCATCCACGCCCACGTCGAGGTCCTGACCGATGCGGCCAGGGCCCAGGCCCTCGCCGCCGACGACGCGTTCCGGGCGGGCCAAGACCTCGGGCCGCTCCAGGGCATCCCGATCGGGGTCAAGGACATCTTCGATGTCCAGGGCGTCCCGACCCGCTGCGGCTCCCTCGCCCGGCGGGACGCCCCGGCGGCCTCGACCGACGCGGACGTGGTCGCTCGCCTGCGGCGCGGCGGCGCCGTCTTCACCGGAAAAACCGTCACCCAGGAGTTCGCCGCCGGCGTGGTCAGCACACCGGCCCGCAACCCCTGGGACCCGGCCCGGATCCCGGGCGGCAGCTCCGGCGGCTCGGCGGCGGCGGTCGCGGTCCGCTCCTGCCTGGTCGCCCTCGGCTCCGACACCGGGGGAAGCATCCGCATCCCGGCCTCGGTCACCGGCACCGTCGGCCTCAAGCCGACCTACGGCCTCGTCAGCAAGCGTGGCGTCTTCCCGCTCTCCTGGGCTCTCGACACGGTCGGTCCCATCGCCCGCACCGTCGGAGACGCGGCGATGACGCTCGCCGCGATGGCGGGACTCGACCCGGACGATCCGACCACGGTCGAGCACCCAGATACGCTCCCCGCCTCGGCGGCCCTCGACCAGGGCATCGCCGGGCTCAGGGTCGGCGTGCCGCGGGGCTTCTTCACCGACCGCGTCCTCCCGGACGTGGCGGACGCCTATGATGCGACCCTCTCCGTGTTTGCCAGACTCGGGGCCGAGGTCGTCGAAGTGACCTGGGACGACGCGGCGGCGGCCCGGGGCGTGGCGATGGTCCTGAACCGGGTCGAGTCCGCCGCCGTCCACGCCGCCACCGTCGGCCGGGATGGCCACCTGTTCGGGGCCGACCTGCGCGATCGTCTGGTCTCCGGGCAACAGATCGGCGCGGTCGATTACATCCGCGCCCTGCGGGCCCGGGAGGTGATCCGGGAATCGATCGCCCGCCTGTTCGCGACGCATCGATTGGACGTCCTGATTGCCCCCACCCTCCCCGCCCCGGCGTTGCCCGCCGACGACCTGGTCGTCCGTCACGACGACGGCGAGGAACCGGTCGGCCTAGCCTATACCCGTCTCTGCCAACCGTTCAACGCCACCGGTCAACCCGTCCTCTCCTTACCCATGGGCTTCGACCGCGGTGGTCTGCCCCTCGGCCTCCAGATCGCCGGGCGGCCCTTCGACGAGGCGACGGTCTGCCGGGTCGGCAACGCCTACGAACGCGTGGCCGGATGGGTCAATCACCGCCCGCCGCTCGTCCGCGGTCTCCGTCCCGACTCGCTCGACGTCTCGGCGGAGGCGATCGGCTCCGGATGATCATCGGCGCGACGGGAAGGTCGACCACCGGTCGGAGGCGGGGATGCGGTACGCTGGGACCGGTCAGGCTCGGCCCAGGCGCGCCGATTCCACGTCACTCGGGTGCGCCTTGACTATAGACGCGGTCAGCGAAGGGGAATCGACACCGATGGAGAGCACGGGACATGGATGAGTCGGTGTTGGCCGATCGCTCGGCCGCCCGGGCGGCGCAGGCCCGGGCGAACCTGGAGGCCGCCCTCCGGGAGTGCGGCGAGTTGGCCGATGCCGTCGCCGCCTTCGAGGGTCAAGACCTCCTCGATGTCCTGATCGCCATCGACAGCATCCGCTTCGTGATGGCCGAGTCGAGCCAATTGCTCCAGGGAGTCGTGCGGGCCTACGAGGGATAATCCCTGGCTGATGCCGGCCGCGAGTACCGCGGGGCGACGCCGTCGTGACCCCGCCAGGAGGTGACCGCCATGGGACGTGACAGGGGATTCTCACGACATCGCGCGTTCCGGTGCCTGGTGGCTCTGGTCTTACTCCTGGTCTCCGCATCCCGCCCGGGTCCCGGGGAGGCCCAGGTGGCCGGGGCATCGTTGACCATCCACTACCGCGAGTGCCCGATCGGCTTCCTCGGTCCAGATATCTATGGGACGTGCCATGCGCTGGTGCCGGAGCCCGGCGTGAGCGTCACGATCGACGGGGCGGCCACGGCTTCGGGATCACTCGACGGGCGCGGCGACGTCACCTTCGACGACATCCCGGCCGGTCTCTACACGGTCATGCCCGACCGGTTCGGGGGGGACTTCACCCGCCGGGTCGTCGCCTGTACCGACGCGGCCGCTCCTGGCGTCCCGATCCCGGTCGGCCTCGGCGTCGTCGCGGTGCCCGCGGGCACCGATGTGGTCTGTGATTGGTACGTCACTAATCCTGACCTGAGCGGTGAGCCGGGAGCGATGCCTCCGACCCCCGCCCCGCCCGCGGCCCTGCAGGCCGGGACGGAATTGGTGATCCGGTCCTGGGCCTGCTCAGACGACTACGCCGACGCCGATTACCTCACCGCATGCCGGAACGAGGCCGTCGACCGGACCATCGAGGCGACCAGGGCGAACAGGCAGGTCGTCGCGGCCCGGGGAGTCATGGGCGAGACCCGCTTCGACCTCGGAGGTGAGTCCGTGGCGCGACTCTCCGTCTGGGACCGGACGGAGAGCGAGGACCGGGTGATCCGGCTCGTGATCACCGGCTGCACCGCGGAGGACGACCGTGCCCTCCCGGTCGTACCTGAGGACGGGCAATCCGGCTATCCGACGTTCGTGCTCCCCATCATCCCGGGCGAAACCGTCGCCTGTGACTGGTATGTGGTCCCCGCTCCCGCGTAATGACCGACGGGGCGTCCCGCCGCGCCTGGACCCGCGCCAGATCGCCGAGCATCGGGGAGGGGCATCAGTGTCCGTCCCGACCGTGAAGGGGCCTCGATGACCACCGAGCGATCGTCGCGACGTGTGAAGAAGCCGGTCGAGCCGCCGTTCGACTATGACCTCGACTTCGCCACGATCGACTTTCGCGAGCGACCGGACCTCTACCGGGTCGGCAAGGGCGAACAGGGCGTCCTCTCGGTCGAGCCCTACAAGTCCGAGATCCTCCCCCACTGGCGGTTCAAGACCCCCGAGATCGCCCGTGTGTCCGCCGACGCCATCTGGGAGATGTTCGGGGCCTACCGCGACCGGGGCGACTTCGTCGGCATGGACATGGCCCGGAAGTTCCTCCAGATGGGCGTCACCCGCTCGCGCCGCTACGCCAATCACAAGAGCGGCCGCAAGTGGTCCCCCGACCATTCCGCGGTGCTGCCCCCCGACGTCGACCCGGTCAAGGCCGAGTGTGCCCGGATCTTCTTCGAGAGGTATGAACGGGCGCGGGACGACGAGACCTATGGGCGTATGAAGGCGGAGCACATCGCGACGTCCGGGAACAGACGCCCGTAGAGAGCGGCTACGGTGACCGTCTGGTCTGGAGCTCCGACATGCTGCCGATCAACTCGGACACGTACCCGAGGGCCTCAACCGGGCCCGGCCGGTAGCTCGAAGGATGGGAACACTCGTTTCGCTTGGCGAGCATCTCGTACATGCTCTCGGTGGCCACCATGCTGAGCAGGCCGACATCTCCCGCGACCGTCAACAACTCATGCTCTGGCAACTGTTCCCTGATCTGGTCGGCCCCGGTATATTGGGAGAGCGCTGGTCTCAATCGACACATCTCGGAGACCCGATCGGTCACCAGCGCCTCGCTCGTCAGGTCAATGAAGGCCTGCCAGGCCGTCGCGTGCGCCCGGTAGAGCCCTCGCTCGATACAGTCCAGCGACTCTCGGAGGAGGTCGCCCTGCCGGAGGGAGAGGCGCTGCACCAGATGACGGGATTGGCGCAGCGTCGTGACGCGCGACGCGGGACGCGGCGCCGGTTGGGATCCCGGCATGGGCAAGAAGATGTGGGTCTCGAATCCCGCCATCCTCTTCATGACGTGTGCCATGTGACTAGGAAGCATCGTTCCCTCCTTCCAGGAGCTGCGTTCTGATCGCCGCGAAGAACGTCTCGTACACGCTGCCGTCGGTCGTCCCGGGCAGCGTGATCTGGACATTGAGGTGGATCGTCACCCCGGCGCCCGCGTGCCGTGCCGCCGCGGGCAGGCCCCTCACCGCTTCGTCGCCCACCGGACGCCTGAGGTTGATCCGCTCGACCGCGTCGCCGGCCGCATCGAAATCAGCCAATGCGACGAGGTGCTTGAACGTCGAGACGACCCGGGCGACGGTCTCCCTACCCAGCTTGGGAGCGAAGCTCTTGACGACGCTCTCGAGATCCGCGTTGGACCGCGTCGGGGCATCGGGATAGGTCTCAAAGAGCACCGCGAACCCTGATCGGACGCCGGCGGCCAACGCCCCGCGCCGACCGCCCCGGTACTCCTCCCACGCGGTCGTCGGCGTCCCTCGGGCGTCGACGAATCCCACCTGCCTCATGACGCCCACCAACGAGCGATCGTTGGTGGAGGAGAAGCCAATCGATGCCAGCCAGGCCTGGGTCGCCTTCGCCGGCACCCCGACGTCGCCGATCTTCTCGAGGAATGGCCGGAGCTTCGCCGGGACCGTGGTATACGCGAACTCGGCCAATGTCGGCTCCCGCGGGGTTTGTCGCACATCCATTCTAGGGGGCTATCGAGTGTCATGATAGCCATCCATCAGTACTACGTCAAGAGATGCAAAAACTGACGTAAGTCCGGGGGAGAATGGGAGCCCGAGGGAGCCGTCCGTTTGCCTGGTGGGTTCGGGAGTCAACAGTGATATCCAGGTGACCAGATGTCTGACAAATTCATTGACCCGGACCCGTTGGACCACGGTGGTGATGTCTCCTTCACCCACGTTAGAGGACGGGCCCAGGGCCGCCGGTGTTCCCGTGGCCGGTCCATGACGAACGACGAGTCACATAATGACGAAATTGACGTATCTACTGGTCTAAGGTGGTGGGGCATAGCCTGACCCCGGCGACCGGTGTCCACCGAGACGCGGATATCCGGTGCCGTGCCGAGCTCGGGGGGTCGTTCGCCGCGGTGCCACGCCGCCGGATCGTGAACGTACGGATGCAGAGGTGAAGGAGATGTCTCGGATGAACGTAGGGATCTCGCTTCAAGAAACCGCACGTCTCGTGTGCCGTGAGCCCTGCCGTGACGTTCGGATCGGTAGGGAGGGATGTGCCGATGAACCGGGACACGTCGTTCGCGTGCGGCCCTGATCGAGTACGTCGCGTCTGGACCCACGCTCATGGCGTCGCGGCACCGGGGGCGGATCGCTTCCGGTCATGCGATCAGGTCAGTACCTCTGGTCCGGGCAACCGATGATCGACGTGTCCCGCGTGCCGGTGTCGCGGTGACCCACCGCTCGCATAGGTCGTCATTGCCGTCTGGCGATATGCCTCGACACTCGGCACCGAGGGTCGGGATCGGGCGGCGGCCCAACAGCCATCGCCGTGACTGATCCGGCCGATGCGGCGACTGGTCGAGCCACCGGACTGGGGAGACCGGGGGAGCGAGACGCCCCCGCCGTCGCCATGCACCTACCGGTGGCTCGTCACTCCCACCCGCTCGCACATGCTCGCCAGCGAGCACTCCGAACACCTGGGTCGGACGCCGGTGCAGACGTGTTTGCCGAACGGGACGAGCAGGGCATTGATCTCGACACGGTAGGGACCTGGCAAAGTCGCTTCGAGGGCGACGGTGGTCTCCTCCGGTGTCCGCGTGGCGACGTGGCCCCACCGGTTCGTGACACGGTGGACGTGGATGTCGACGCTGATCCTCGCCTGACCGCAGGCGATGCCGAGGGCTAAGTTGGCGCACTTGACGCCCACGCCAGAGAACGAACGCATCGTCGCCTCGTCGCAGGGCAGATCGCCGTCGAACTCGTCCTGGACTTGGGTCGCGATCGCCCGGATCTGGGCCGCCTTCCGCTCGTGGAACGTCGCCGGGGTGATGAGCGCGTCGATCTCGGCAATATCGAGGGCGGCTATCGCCGCCGGGTCCGGCGCTCGCTCGA
>JBBJOE010000104.1:0-8154 GCA_037721765.1 Thermomicrobiales bacterium | reverse complement strand
TCGGCGGTAGCCGCGGCGTCCCCCTCGACCGCGATTGCCGAGACGGAGCGGACCTCGACGGCGGTGGTGGTCAGGCCCTCGAGGATGGCGATGAAGGCGGCGGGGTCGAGCGGCTCCCCGGCGCCGGCCAGGATACCCCGGTACTCGGGGGAGGCGAGCCGGGCGGCGGAGGCGTAGTCGCCGTCGGCCAGGCAGCGGGCGAGGGCTCGGCCGGCCCGCTCGACATCCGCGCCGACCCGAGCGTCGCGGGCCGCGGTGTCCTCCCCGGCGACCGGGCTGGCGACCGGACCGGAGACCGTTTCGGGTGTGCCGGCCGAGGGCGTGCTCCCGGCTTCCGGTGACGCGGTCACGGGCGACGCGTCCGGGCTGGCCGCGGGGAGTGTGACCGGGTCTGGGGCGACGGTCTCCAAGGGGACCGCGCACTCGACCCCGGCGCCGTCAGGGTCGGGGGTCGCCTGGGCCCACCCGGCCCGGGAGACGGGAGCCAGCGCGGCCGAGATCAGGAGCCAGAGGGCGACGCCGGTGGTCAGGACCCGCACCGGCAGGCCGGGGCCCGGGGCAGCTCCCGGGGAGCGGCGCGGGACGCCGGCGGTCGGGAGAGCCGGTGGTCGGGACAGGGTCATACGAGGGTCATTCCTTCTCGTTCGGGCTCAATCGGGACGCGGCGCGAGGGTCGGGGGCGGTACGGGTGGCGGTCCGTCCCGTCATGTCGTTCGGCCGCGCCGGCGAGGGTCAACGCGCGGGGCGGTGCCATTGTACCGGAGCCCCCATGGCCGGTGCAGGCCGGTGGCGGATAGCGTCCGTATGGGGATCATCCGGAGGGTGACGATGGGCCGGGGCGGCGAGGCGGGGTCGGATCATCGGGGGTGCGAGGCGGCACGGTATGCTGTCGGGGTGAGGGGGAGGGTCGGTGGATGGCGGGTGATGAGGACGGAACGCGACGTGTGGTCGCGGCGGGTATCGGTGGTCTGGGCGTGGCCCCCGGCGGGGATCTCCCGTTCTGGAAGATGAGTGGGAGTGGCAACGACTTCATCGTCATCGACGCGGGGGAGACCACGTTGCCAGACGACCTTGGCGGTTTCGTCCGGGCGGTCTGCCACCGGCGCCACGGCGTCGGGGCCGACGGGGTGGTCCTGATCTCCCCGCCCGGATCGGACGGGGCGGCACGGTGGCACGTTGGCGGGCCCGGTGCGGCGGGGCGGGACCCGGTACGCCAGGCGGGAGCGGACGGGGGCGGTCCGGCCGGGACGGCCGGCGCTGATCCCCGGCCGGAGGGGATGTCTGGCCCGGCCGGCGTCGCGGGGGCAGTGGTTCGCTACCGGTGGACGTACCACAACGCCGACGGGAGCGAGGGGGAGTTCTGCGGCAACGGGGCGATGTGCGGGGCCCGGTTCGCCGCCCTGCGGGGCCGGGTCCCGCTCGGTGTCCCCTTCGTGTTCTGGACGGTGGCCGGCCTGACGGAGGCGACGGTCACGGCAGACGGTGGGGTCCGGCTCCTCCTGGCGCCGCCCGGGCCGGTGCTGCCGCCCGTCCGGATCGAGGCCGAGGGTGTGGGGCTCGATCTCTACCCGATCACGGTCGGGGTGCCCCACGCGGTGCTGGTCGGGGGGACGATGGACGCGGCGACGGCCGCCCTGGTCCGGGAACGGTTCGTCGCCGTCGGCCGGGCCGTCCGCTGGCACCCGGCCTTCGCCCCGGCCGGAACCAACCTGGATTTGGCCGGGGTGGAGGACGGTGACGTCGTCCGGATGCGGACCTACGAGCGCGGGGTGGAGGACGAGACGCTGGCCTGCGGGTCGGGCGCGGTCGCGGTCTCGCTGGTCACCGCCGAACTGGGCCTGACCCGCCTGCCAGTTCGGGTCCAGACCAGCGGCGGCCCGGCCTTGACCGTGGACGCCATCGCGGGCCCCGGCGAGTCACGGCGCGTCACCCTCGGCGGCGAGGCGCGCGTCGTCGCCAGCGGGACAATTCACCTAGACGGGCTGGCGGTTGACACGGGCTAGGGGATAGGGGGCGGGGGATGTGGCACGGGTTCAGCAGGAGGTCTTGGACGGATCGGGTGTGAGGGGATCGAGGGGTGGGGCTGATGGGGTCTCCTATCACGGCGCAGGGTGGTATGGAACATGCGTTCTTTTTTGGGAGGCATGTCTAAGGGACATGTCTCATGCGTGCCCGTGTCCCGAGTCAGGGGACGACCATGACCGTGAATTGGATATCCAGGAGGAGACCCGATGGCCGTCGATGACCTGCGGCAGAGCCCGATGATGACGCACTTGCTGGACGCCTTGGACGAGGGGAAGGACATCGGCCACTACGGCCGCCTGACCTTCGCCATGATCGGCCGGCACTTCTTGGACCACGACGAATTGATCACCTGGCTGGCGAAGGACGGTGACACCGGTGAGGCGAAGGCCGGGGCGCTGGTCGAACAGGTCGAGGCCCGGGGCTACAACCCGCCCCGCCGAGAGAAGATCCTCGCCTGGCAGGCCGAACAGGACTTCCCGATCTGTCCGTCCCCGGACGATCCCGACGCCTGCAACCCGTATGTCGAGTTGAACTTCCCCGACAGTATTTTCCAGGATATCGAGGAATATCGCGAGGAAAGGTACGAGGCCCACGAGGCCGAGGGCAGTCGCGAGGGCGCGGCCCGGTCGTAGGGGCCAGCGGGAGCCACTTCGCCCTCCGGGATGGCCGCGCGCGGGCCAGGAGGGACCACGCGACTCCGGTCGGATCTACCTGGGAGGGGGCCGAGTGTTATCCGGCCTCCTCGGCGGGCCGCCGGAGCAGGCCGGTGCCCAGGATGTCCAGAATGCCCTCGAACAGGAGGGCATGGTCGGGGCCGTTCCCAGCCGTCTCGGCCGCGACCCCCTCACCCCGGGCGTCATGGTCTTGGGGTTCGCCCACCGCGAGGGCGCCGGAGAGTTCGATCGTGACGAACCCGTGGACCAAGGCCCAGGCAGCCACGGCCAGCACCGCCGCTGGCATCGGGACGAACTCACCGCGCCGGACGCCCTGGTCGATGGTGTCGACCAGCAGGGCGAAGGCGTCGCCCGGTTCGCCGTCCTCCCCGGACGCCCTTGCGCTCAAGTCCTTGCGATGGTTCGGGCCGTGAACGTGGCCGAAGATGAACCGGTACAACTCCGGTTGGGCCAGGGCCTGGCGCCGGTAGGTGCGGCCGAGGTCTTTCACCGTCTCGGCCACCGGCTGGTCGGGCGGGGCATCTCGCAGCACCCGCATCATCTGGTCGGCCAGGCCGCCGTTGCCGGCGAAGTAGAGACAGTCGAGCAATTCGTCCTTCGACTCGAAGTACTCATAGATCGCGGCCGGGGAGTAGCCGACCGCCCGGGCGACGCCGCGCAGCGAGAAGCCGTCGATGCCCTCCCGCTCGACGATCTCCCGCGTCGCGTCGAGGATCGCGTGGCGCGTCTCGCCGCGCACGCGCTCACGGCGCAGGGCCGCGGCGGTGAGGGGCTGGGAGCCGTCGTCGCCGTCTGTCCCTCGCCCATCACGAGCGTCCCGCCCGTCCGCATCGTCACGGTCGACGACGCCGTTCACCGCCTGTCTCCCGGCCATCTGTCCCGTATCCCCTTCACGACGCCGATTCCGGTGCGGTGGGTCGCCGGGTCCCGGGACACCGTCGCACCGACAAATGCCTAACACCGTTCAGTCGCCTGTCCGCTCAAGCGTAGCACACGCCGGGCCGATCTTCTATAGGCAATCCGAACACTGTTCAACGCACGAGGTGGCGCGTGGTCCGGCCGGTGAGCCCACGTACCGCACGCCTCCGTTCGGCGCCGTGGCGGACCTGCCGAACGGACTTCGCTGCCTGGCCTCGCGCCATGGGCTCGGCGTGCCGGGCCGAGCGGCGGAAAGGGTGTGACGGGGTCTCGGATTCACCCGTCGCCGTGGCGCGGCCGAACCAGTGAGACCAGACCATACGATCCACGGGAGAGATATCGGGGGTCAGGCGGGCCGGGACAGCCGGAGGAGGTTCAGGACGACCGGTCGCGACGGAACCAGCGGCGCCACCCGCCCGGTTGACCGGTCCGGCCCGTCCGGGGGTCCGGCCAGGCCGTGCCGCCGCCGTCGCCCTTGGCGCGGCCCCGGAAGTTGGCGATCATCCCGAAGACGATCGCGCCGAAGAACAGCACCGTCAGCAGGATCGCCAGCCACGCCGGACCGGTCCAGACCAGGCGTTCGCCCCGGGCGATGGCCCCGACGAGGACGGCGGCCCCGACGCCACAGATGCCGAGCAGGAAGAGCCCGGTGAGATTATCCCGGTTGAACACGTGTCGGCCTCCTGGCCGGGCGACCCGCCGCGCCGGACGGTCCCGTCGAATGCGTGGGTCCCGATCGCCCTGGACGTTCCCAGCCAGGGCCCGCACCCGATGCGGCCCGGGGTCTTGTCATGTGGACCGGTGCCCCGGGGTTCGGGTTCGTCCGGGGCGTCGGACGCGTCAGCCCGCGCGGGGCCCGGTCGTGCCACCGGCCCGCGGGCGGGGGACGACGACCAGCGACGGCCGCTCGCTGGCGAAGGCACTATCCCGCCAGCGGGCCCGTCGCGGCGGTGACCCCGGCGAGGATCGCCTCGACCGCCTCGGCGGCGGCGGCGAGGGACTGGCCCGCGGCACCGCTGGTGCCGACGCGGAGCAGGAAGCTGCCCTGCTGGACGTAGAGGGCGCCGTTCTCGATGCCCTCCTCGGTGGTCTGGATGAGGCCCCGGGTGCTCTCGCCGACGGCGGTGACATCGGCATCGACGAACCCTCCCTGGGCCAGCTCGTCGGAGAAGTAGGTGAGGGCCTCGGCGGCGGCCCCGGGCGAGGCGAACTGGTGGACGCTGACGTAGAGGAACGTCAGGCCGGAGTCCGGGGCGACGGCGTCGGCGGCGAGCTGGTAGGTCCGGGTGGCATTGCCCTGCCAGCCCCAGGCCTCGAGGAAGCCAGCGGTGGCGGCAGGGTCGGTGAACGACAGCGAGACGTCGTCGATCGAGGAAGCAGCGGACTCGTCGGAGAGGGTGAATCCTTCCGGCGCGGTGGCATCGGTCGGCAGTAGGTCGGCCGGCCCGGCCTGCGCCGGCAGGTCACCCTCGCCGACCGCGCCATCGTCGTCCGCGGCCTGTCCGTCGGCTTCGGTCGGATCGGGTGCCTCGGTCGGGGCCGTGGTCGGCTCGGAGGTGGCGGTCGGGGGATCCGGGGAGGGGGTATCGAGGATCGAGGCCTCGACCGGCGCGTTGGTCGGTGCCGTCGGGGGCGGGGAAGGCGTGGCCGGCATCCCGGCGACGGTCGTTTCGAGTTGGGCGACCCGGGCCAGTTCGGCGGCCCGGGTCTGGGTCGGGACGGCGCCGGCAGTGAGTTCTTGGTCGTCGTCGCCCCGGTAGGCAAAGATCCCGGCCACGGCGACGAGGCCGAGGACCACCAGGACGGCTGCCCCGATCCCGATCAGGAGCGCGGTCCGGGATCGCCCGGTGGGCAGGATCGGCGGAGCCTCCTGAGGAGCGGGTCGCAGGTTGATCGGGTCTCCTCCCGGGGGGACCCGGGCCACCGGTCCGTAGAGGGGTCGCCCATACGGGTCCGCCTGCTCCTCGGTCGCCCCCTGGGGCTCATAGGCGCGAGGAGACGCGGGAGCGGGAGCGGCCGTATCCAAGGGTGCGGTCGGTTGCTGGGATGTCTCCCGGGGGGCTCGCGGTGGTCTCGGCTCCATGCGTCCCTCGTACTCCCGTGGTCCGGGGGGGCGGCCACGCCACCGGCGTGGCCACGGCCTATCCTCGCCACGGACTGGTGTGGATGCGGTCCAGGTCCAAGTCCAGGTCCCGGCGCGACGTGGTCGACCTCGCACCCGGTGGGCCAGTATACGCGCCGCCCGTGTTCCGACCGGCCGGGGGGGTGGGGGAGCGGGACGGCCCGTCCCCCCTCTCTCAACGCCCGGGGGGCCCCGGCCGGTTTCGCCCTGATCCGGGACGGCGGGGTGGGCGGTGTCAGGTACCGGCGGCAAACTCCTCGGCGGTCAGGCCGTAGACCAGCGTGTCATGGTAGGTGCCCATCGAGTAGATCATCCGGCGCAGGCGTCCCTCGACCTGGAACCCGAGGCGTTCGTGGAGCCGCTGGGAAGGCTCGTTGAAGCCGTAGACGTAAACGGTGGCCTTCTGGTAGCGCAGTTCCTGGAAGTAGAACCGCGGCACGAGGCGGATGGCCTGGCCGGCGTAGCCATGTCCCCGGTGGTCGGCGCCGATCGCCAGGCCGTAGCTGAAGGTGCCGTTGCGGGCGTCGCAGGCGTGGGTATTGATGGTGCCGGCGGCGGTGCCGTCGAGCCGCGCGATGACCCACCGGAAGCGGTCGCCCCGGTACTCCTGACCGGCGGCCTCCTCGACCCACTTGCGGGTCCCCTCGGCCGAGCGGGGAAAATTGATCAGGTAGGAGGCACGGCTGCTCGCGTCGTCGTGGTCCCAGGCCGCGAAGGCTGGCCAATCGTCGGCCTCGACGGGGCGGAGGCGGATCGTCTCGCCTTCCCAGACACTCGACGGGCCGTGCGGGGAGGATCCGACCGTCCCCCCGGGGATGCCGTCGTCCGAGGTTGGCCGGGCCAGGTGAGTGGGCACGTTGGTCTCGGTCACGGTCATGGGGATTCCGTTCGTGGTCGGGCTGCCGGCGGGGGGAGCGCCGGGGCGTGGCGAGGACCGCGTGGCAGGCAAAGAAGGGGGTCGGGGCGGAGCCCGGCGACCGGGGATGCGCTGAGCACCGTGACGCCCGGCCCGGACCCACGTCGAGGCGTGCCCGGAACGCGGCGGGTGCGTCGGTCGGCACCGGTCGTCGCACGCACCTTGCGAGTCCCCGAGGGCAATGTAGCCGTCCGTGAAGGCCTCTCTGGCGGCGGCAGGGCGGACCCGCGCCGCCGAAGGTGCCCGCCCCCGTGCCCATGGGGATACCCAGTCCCCGGGCGCGGTCTCAACCCGACACCGCCTAACGGGGGTTGGGATGGGACCGCGCCCGGCCGACGGCGTCCCGCCAGGATTCGACCAGGGCATCGCGGTCGCTCGCGGCCATGGCCGGCTCGAAGCGGCGGTCCTGCCGCCAGCGGGCGCGGACCTCGTCCTGGTCCCGCCAGACCCCGGCGGCGAGGCCGGCCAGGTAGGCGGCCCCCAGGGCGGTCGTCTCGGTGGTGGCGGGGCGGACGACGGGGACGCCGAGGACATCGGCCTGGAGCTGCATCAGCAGGTCGTTGGCGGCGGCCCCGCCATCGACGCGAAGCTCGGCCAGGGCGATGCCGGCGTCGGCCTCCATCGCCACGATCACGTCGCGGGTCAGCAGGGCGATCGCCTCCAGGGTGGCCCGGGCCAGGTGGGCGGCCGTCGTGCCCCGGGTGATGCCGGTGATGGTGCCCCGGGCCCCGGCGTCCCAGACCGGGGCGCCGAGCCCGGTCAGGGCGGGGACGAAGGCGACGCCGTCGCTGTCCGGCACGCTGGCGGCCAGGGCCTCGATGTCGGCCGCCTCGCGGATGATGCCGAGGCCGTCGCGGAGCCACTGCACGGCCGAGCCGGTGGCGAAGATCGCCCCTTCCAGGGCGTAGTCGGTCCGGTCCGGCAGGCCCCAGGCGACCGTGGTCAGCAGGCGGTGGGTGGAGGCGCTGGGGGTCGTACCGGTCTGCATCAGGACGAAGCTGCCCGTGCCGTAGGTACTCTTGGCCTCGCCCGGCCGGAAGCAAGCCTGGCCGAAGAGGGCGGCCTGCTGATCCCCGGCGATCCCGGCGATCGGGATCGGGGCGCCGAACAGGGCGGGGTCCGCTTCCGCCACGACGCCGCAACTGGGGACCACCGTGGGCAGGATGGCGGCGGGGATGGCGAGGTCGGTCAGGAGGTCATCGGACCAGGCCAGATCGTGGATGTCGAAGACCATGGTCCGGGATGCGTTGGTGACGTCGGTCAGGTGGTGGGCGCCGCCGGTGAGGGTCCAGAGCAGCCAGCTATCGACGGTGCCGAAGGCGATCTCGCCCGCCTCGGCCCGCCGCCGCAGTTCCGGATCGGCGTCGAACAGCCACGCGACCTTGGTGGCCGAGAAGTAGCTGTCGGGGACGAGACCGGTCCGGGCCTGGACCTCGGCGGCCATCCCTCGTCCTTCCAGGGCCTCGACGACCGGCGCGCTCTGGCGACTCTGCCAGACG
>JBBJOE010000103.1:0-8181 GCA_037721765.1 Thermomicrobiales bacterium | reverse complement strand
CCGCCCACCGCGCCGCCGGTCCCGCCCACCGCGACGCCGGTCCCGCCCAACGCGACGCCGGTCCCCACATCAACGCCGGTGCCGACATCTACCCCGGTGCCCCCGACAGCCACGCCTCGGCCGACCGCGACGCCGCGTCCCACTCCGACCCCGGTCCCGCCGACCGCGACGCCCAGGCCGACCGCGACGCCCGTCCCGGCACCGACATCGTTGCCCGGCCCCCCACCACTGGTCGCCGCCAGCGTCGTCACTCCGGCACCCACGGCCACCGTACTGGTCCCGACCCTGACGCCCCGGCCGACGGTGACACCACGCCCGACCAGCACCGCTACCCTCGCCCCGACGGCGACGGCGACGGCGACGGCGACGGCGACGGCGACGGTCACCCCGCGGCCGACCTCGACGGCGACCTTGACCCCGCGTCCAACGGTGACCTCGACTCCCACGCCGCGCCCGACCAGCACCGCGACCCAGCAGGCGTTGCCCCCGCCGCCGGGCGGATGATCTCGCTGTGGCGCTGGCGCTGGTCTACGGGATATTCTGACTGGTCCTTCCGCTCCGGCCTGGCCGCTGTCGATCTCGCGGATCGTTAGCGGCCGGGACAGGTGTGGCGCGGTAGACTTGGCCCCGTGTCCATTCCTGCCGCGCCGATCCGGTGGACTCGTGTGGGACGTGAGTCGGCCCCGATGCCATCAGGGGCCGGAAAATGGACGCGTTCCGGGGAGAAGACGGCCGTGGCGATGGGATCGACGCCGACATGACGACGTACGGGCTCGTCGTGGCCCTGGTGGCCGTGGCCGCGTTCACCGCTCTGGTGGCGAGCATGGCCGATCGGCCCGAATGGCGCCTGCCGGGCCGGCGGCGACCATCCCTCGCGCTGATGACCATCGAGGGCGGGGCAATGGAGACCGCCCGGGCCAGCGATCCTTCCCGCCCGGCGTGGGAGGCGGCGTTGGCCGAGGTATTCACCGGGGATGGATCAGCCGGTTCGGCCGGAGCCCATGTCCGGACGTCGACTCCCCTGCCGATCGCCGAGGTGATCGCCCTGCGACCACGCCTGACGCTCGTGGATGGGATGAGCGCCCTGACCCTGGCGGGTACGCCCATCGACACGGTTCGTGACGAGATCACCGCCGGCGTGGCCGCGCTGGCCGGCGCCGGCTCGCGGTCGGTCGTCCTCGGCATGGCGACGCCAGCGGCAGACACGGTCCGCGACCGGACGAATGGTGGTGCCGCGGCCAGCGCCCGGCGACGGGCCCAGCGCGGCGTGATCGATTCCTGGAACGAGGCCGTGGCCGCGAATATCGCGCCGTTCGGTGCGGTGCTCGTCACCGACCCGCGCGACCTGGCTGGGACGGTCACCCGGCTCGCCCGGTCGTCGTTCGTGCCGGATCTCGCCGATGTGGATCTGCAAGTCGCGGCCCAAGCGCGGCGCACCCTGACTTGACCGAGAGAGCGTACCCGCCACGGGTGAGCTGACACGACATACCTCAGGGGGGGAACTGATGGACCAACGCGCGATGGCCTTTCTCCGCGACTTGCTCGCCGCCGCCTCACCGTCTGGCTACGAGTCAGAGGCGGTGGGCGTCTGGCGCCGGGAGGCGGAGACCTTCGCGGCCGTGGATCATGATGTCCTCGGCAACGCCTACGCCCGGCTGGGCACGGGAATGGTCGAGCGGGACGGCCCGGCCCGGCCGGTGGTCCTGATCGAGGGACACATCGACGAGATCGGGCTGCTGATCACCCACGTCGATGAGTCGGGGTACCTCTGGTTCCAGGAGATCGGCGGCTGGGACGCCCAGGTGCTGCCCGGCCAGCGGGTCCGGATCGCCGGTACGGACGGGCCCGTCGCCGGTGTCATCGGCCGGAAGGCGGCCCACATCGTCCGTCGTGACGACGATGGCAAGGCGACGAAGACCCGCGACCTGTGGATCGACATCGGCGCCGCCGGCCGGGCCGCCGCGCTGGCGCGGGTATCGCCGGGCGACCCCGCCGTGGTGGAGGCCCCGTTCCTGGAGCTGACCGACGACCTGATCGTGTCGCGGGCCCTGGACAACCGGGTCGGGGCTTTCGTCGCCTTGGAATCTCTGCGCCTGTTGTCGGAGGACCCGCCTGCCGGAGTCGAGGTCGTCGCCCTGGCCGCCGTGCAAGAGGAGGTCAGCTTCGCTGGCGCGACGACAGCGGCATATCGCGTCGCCCCGGCGGTCGCGATCGCGATCGACGTCACGCACGCCACGGATTACCCGGAGGCCGACAAGAAGGCCGACGGCGAAGTCCGCCTCGGGGGAGGGCCGGTCCTGACCCGGGGCGCCTCGATCAACCCGGTCGTCTTCGCTGGGCTGCGGCGGGCGGCCGGGGAACTGGGGCTGGACTGCCCGGTGCAGGGGGCACCCCGGGCGAGTGGCACCGACGCCGACGCGATGATCAAGGTCGGCCCGGGCACCGCCACCGGGCTCGTCTCGATCCCCAACCGGTACATGCACTCCCCGAACGAGATGGTCAGCCTGGCCGACCTCGACGCCGCCGCGACGTTGATCGCCACCTACGTGCGGACGATCACCGCCGGGATCGACTTCCGACCCTAGACATCGTTGCCGACGCTCACGTTCTCGCTCACGCTCCCGCTCCTACCTGCGGCTAGTGCGTCCGGAAGTGGGTCCGGGGCCGGTTGGCAATCGAGGCAGACGTAGGTGCCGCGACCGCCCACGCGGGTCTTGGTGATCGGGGCACCGCAGGTGAGGCAAGGCTCGCCCTCACGGGCGT
Organism: Thermomicrobiales bacterium; assembly: GCA_037721765.1. Lineage (GTDB taxonomy): Bacteria > Chloroflexota > Chloroflexia > Thermomicrobiales > UBA6265 > JACCVE01. The sequence continues at coordinate 5,418 of JBBJOE010000103.1, read as the reverse complement.
GGATCGCCGGGAAGCCATCGACCGGGTAGGCGCGCTGGTGGATGATCTTGGCACCGCCCTGGACGATTCCCTCCCGCAGCGACCAGGGGATCGTCACGGCCAGGCGATCGAGTTCTTCGCCGGTCAGTGAGGACGCCGGCCGGGCCGGGTGGATCGCGGCCGCGTGGAGCGCCTCGTCGACGTAGATATTGCCGAGCCCGGCCAGGACCCGCTGGTCAAGGAGGACGACCTTCACCGGGACGCCCCGGCGGACGAAGCGTTCCCGCAGCCACGGGCCGGTGACCGTGACGTCACCGATCGCCTCGGGGCCGAACCCGAATCCGGCCACGGTCTCTGCCACGTCCGTGCTCGGCATGATCCGCCACCACCCGAACTGCCGGACATCGCTGTAGTGGACCAGGGTGCCACCGGCGAAGAAGAGATCGGCGTGGGTGACCTTGTGGGGGTACGGGCCAGCCGGGGCAGGGACGGGGTGACCGGCGACGGCCCGGGTCCCGTCCGGCCGGAAAACGGCGATCTGGCCGGCCAGTTTCAGGTGCATCATCAGGGTCAGCTCGCCCGAGAAATCGAGCCAGAGGAGTTTCGCCCGCCGGTGGACCGCGACCAGTTCGCGGCCGACCAGGATCGCCGGGTCGGGGAGCGGGGAGTCGCGCAACAACTTCGGGAGGCGGACGGTGACGGCCTCCAGGCGATGGCCGACCACGTCCCGCTCAAGGTTCCGGCGAGCCGTCTCGACTTCCGGCAGTTCAGGCACTGGCCGACCGGACGGCGGCGGGGAGGTTCGCACTCACCGGCGAGCGTCGGCTCTGTTGCTCCGGCTGGACGGCTGGTCCGGTGGTGACGGGGAATGGCGGGGAAAAGACATCGGCCGTCCGGCAGAGGTCCCCCGTCACGCGTGGTGCTCGGAGATGGCGGCCCCCCCGGCCCCCAGGGCACGGTCGCGCATCCAGCGCGTCGCGTCGCGGGCGACGCGCATGCCTTCCTCCTCGTCCCGGGAGGCCCGGATCACCCGGGCCATCACGTCCCAGGCAGCATGGTTCGGGAGCCGGTGACGGCCCTCGTGCAGGATCTGGGGCGGGCCGAGCAGGCGACCCGCCGAGATATAGAGGACGACCCAGCCCGCTCCCTCCTGGGCCACGATCACTTCGGCTCGGCCCTTTCGCCAGACGAAGGTGTCGCCCTCGTCCGCGCGCATCGCGACGTTGGTCCCCACGTCCCACCCCCACGGTAGCCGCTCGCCGCGCGATTCTAGCCTACTCGCTACATCCTTGATAGGGGGTGCCGTCTAGCGATCGCCCGGAGGTCGGGGACCGGAAGACGGGCGATTCCCGGAGGCCAGGGCCGCGGCGACGCGCTCAGACACGGGGGGATGACTCGACACCGCCCGGACCAACCAACCCGGCGGGGCAGGGTCGCTGACGTTCTGGTGGGCCAGGCGCAGCATGGCCCGGGCATAGGCAGGGGCGTCGCCGGTGAGGTCGATCGCGAATCGGTCGGCCCGGCGCTCGATCGTCCGGCTATAGGCGGCGAAGAGGGGGCCGAGCGCGGCGGCGTGAACCAGGCCGACCAGCGACCAGAGCGGTAGGCCAGCCACGTCGCCGGTGCCGGTGACGCCCGTCCTGTGCGCCGTCGCCGGCACCAGGCGGGTCATCGTCGCCCGGATGCCGTAGGCGAGCACGAACCCGGCAGCGCCGGAGATGGCGGTCAATCGCCAGATGTCGCCGTGGACTTGGTGGCCGAATTCATGGGCGACGACGGCCTCGACCTCGTCCGGCGCGAAGCGGTCCATCAGGGTGTCGGCCAGCACGATCCGCCTGGTGGCGCCGATGCCGGTGAAGTAGGCATTGGCCTTCTCGGTCTGGCGGCTCATGTCCATGCGGTAGACCGCCGAGATGGGCACCCCGGCCCGCTCCGCCAGGGCGGTGATGCGGGCTGTCAGGTCCGGGTCGGTGACCGGGACGTAGGCGTTGAAGCGCGGTGCGATCAGCACCGGCCCCGCGTACGTCACCAGCACGGTCAGCGGCAGCGCACCGCCCGCCAGGAGCAGCCACCAATCGTCAGGACGACGCCGGACGACGGCGAGCACGCCGAGGCTGAGTGGGACCTTGATCGCGGTGCCCAGGGCGAACCCCTTGGCCCGCTCGCCCAACCAGCCGCCGGGCGTCTGGCGGGTCAGTCCGTAGGCGCGCTCGACCAGGTGGCCGAGGGCGAAGCCGACCGGTAGGCTCGCGACCCACTCCGCCGCCGAGAGTGACGCCACGAACGTCGCATCCCGCAGGACGGGGTGGGGAGCCCGGGCATCCGTGGCTCGCTTCAGCGCGGCTGACCGGCCGCCGAAGGCCAACCAGGCATCGCGGGCGACCGAGATCGCCAGGCCGGTCGCCCCGGTCGCCATCCTGACGCGGCGGTATCGCCGGGCCCGCTCCCAGTCCGGCCCTTGCCAATTGGTGCTCGGCAAGGCGCCAAGTCGCCCGGCGGCCTGGCCCGGGCCCGCCGGGGTGGGCGCCTGGACGGTGTCCGTCGTCGCGGGACATGTCTCGCTCATGACCGGTCCCCATATCCCGTCAGCTCGACGTAGCCGAGGCCGCCGATCGATGCCCCGGCCCGCTCGCCCTCGACGGTGACCTCGCCCTCCCAGTAGATCACCCCGGTGGTGGTCGTGGTGTCCAGTTCCTGATCAAGGATGGTCGGGGAGAGGGCTAGGGTCAACTCCTCGGCGGGCAGCGCGACTTCCCAGCCGGAGGGGTAGGTGATCCCGGTCGCGACGCTAGTCCAGTCTCCGGTCGCGGAGACCGTGAAGTCGTCGCCGTCGAGGATGGTCAGGGCGCCGTCGGGAGCGACCAGCGAGCCGTCGATGATGACCGGGGACCCGTCCGGGGCGTTGATGAGATAGAGCATCAGGTCGGTCCCGTCGTCGAGCTGGACGCTGTACCAGTCCCAGCCGCCGCCGGAGAAGGTGTCGAAGTCCCCCCACTGGTGGTCCATCCAGGCCTCACCCGTGACGAGGGATGGTTCCCCAGCCACGTCGAGGATGCCCTCGACGGCCATCCGCGTCCGCGAATAGTAGTACGACGCCTGGCCGTTGCCGTAAGGGATGTAGCCGTCGCCGTCATGAAGGGTGGGCGGCTTGGCCCCGGTGACCGAGACGGCCATCGCGTAGCCGGGCAGGGTCATCCGCAAGCGATCGTGGCCGCCCTCGCCACGCATCGCCCAATCACCGATCACCAGGTTGAACCCTGACCCGGGCTGGGCGGTCTCGGCCCCGGCGAGGCGCTGGTCGTAGGTAAAGGTTCCGGCCCCGGCGTCGGTGATCGCGGCGTGGGAGGCGTAGCCGACGGTGCCGGCCCGCGCGCCTTTGAAGACGACCTGCTCGAAGCCGAACCGGCGGCCGTCCGCGGCGAAGAGGTGACCGGTGTAGTACCACCACTCGACGGCGGCCTGGTGGGCGGCGTCGTCCGCGGGGAAAGCCACCGCGACGGGAGCGTCGTTCAGCCCCGGAGTCGCTTCGGCGAACGGCGTCGCCTGGGCCGCCTCGCCGGTTCGGACCGGGGCGAAGGGCAGGAGCCCGGCGCCCGCCAAGGTGGTCGCGGCGCTGGCCAGGAAGGCCCGGCGGCGCATGGGGAGCGGGGGTGTCGGTCGGTAGGACAAGGTGGGGACCCTTTCGTCGTCGTTGCTATTCCGGGAGAAGGCCGTCAGGGGACGGGCTCTTCGATGAGGTTGCGCTCGGGGAGGAGTCGCCCGAGGCGGGTCGGCATCCACCAGTTCCAGTGTCCGAGCAGGCGCATCGTGGCCGGCACGAGCAGGGCCCTGACCACGGTGGCGTCGAGGAAGACGGCGATGGCGATGCCCAGGCCGAGGGTCTTGATCAGGATCACGTCGGCGCTGATGAAGGAGGCGGTGACGACGACCACGATCAGGGCGGCGCTGGTGATGATCCGACCGCTACGTTCCAGGCCGATCGCGACACTCTGCACGTTGTCGCCGGTCCGGTCCCACTCCTCCCGGACCCGGGAGAGCAGGAAGACTTCGTAGTCCATGCTGAGCCCGAACAGGACGCAGAACATGATGACGGGCAAGGACGCCTCGACGAAACCCAATGGCGTGAAGCGGAAGACCGAGGCGAAGTGCCCCTCTTGAAAGATGTAGACCAGGGCACCGTACGAGGCCAGGATCGAGAGGGTGTTCATCAGGATCGCCTTCAGCGGCAGGATCACCGAGCGGAACAGGATCATCAGGACGATGTAGGTCGCCACGACGACCAGCACGATCGCCCGGGGGAAGTCGCGGTACATCAGGTCGACGACGTCGACGATCTCGGCCGTGCCGCCGTCGACCAGCATCGTCAGGTCGCCGCCGGGCCGCATGTCGCGGCGGATGTCGCCCAGGAGGTCCTTGTTGGACGGGTCGTTGGCGGCGGCGTCCGTGTAGGCCAGCACGGCGGTGGCCCGATCCGAGGACAGGCGGGAGAGGCCGGTGTCGACGCCGAGGCGTTCGAGCGCCCTTCGCCCGGCGAGGACCACGGCGCCGGACTCCAGAGCCTGATCGCCGCCGTAGGTGACGATGCTCTGGACCCGGACGATCCGGGGGTCGGACTCCAGGTCCTCCGTCAGGTCCTGGAGGGCGGCGACGTTGCCGGCCGAGTAGACCGAGGTCGGGGATTGGATCGCGATCAGGAACGGCGAGATCTCACCGGCCCCGAACTGCTCCGAGAGCAGGTCGAAGCCCTGCCGGGAGGCAAGGTCGGGCGGCAGGATCCGGCCGTCCGGCGAAGAGACGTTGACGTTCAGGAATGGGAGGCCGAGGGTCAGCAACAGGGCCAGGGTCGGGATGAGGACCAGGACCGGGTGCCGCATCACGCCCCGGGCCAGGCGGGCCCAGTTGCCATCGTGGTGGTCCGCACCGGCCGCGAGCCGGGCGGCGGCACGGCGGCGCCGTCCCGGGAAGGGGAGGGGATACCGGTCGATCCGGGTGCCGATGATCGCGAGCGTGGCGGGGAGAAGGGTCAGGGCGGCGATGGTCGCGATCGCGACGACGACCGTCCCGGCGATGCCGACCGAGCGGAGGAACATGAACGAGAAGAAGACCAGTCCCGATAGCCCGATCAATACCGTCAGGCCGGAGAAGAAGACCGCCTTGCCCGCCATCGCCACCGACCGCTCGACGGCACGGGGCACGTCGCCACCGTTTGCCGTGAGCTCTTCCCGGAACCGGCTGGAGACGAAGAGAGAATAATCGACGGCCAGCCCGAGGCCCAGCATCGAGGCCAGGTTGAGGACGAAGATCGACAGGTCGGTGACGTGGCCGATCCCGTACAGGGCGGCCAGCACGACCGCGACGCTGAGCCCCCCCACCAGCAGGGGGACGACGGCGGCGACGACCGAGCCGAAGACCACCAGCAGGGCGATGAGGGCGAAGGGA
>JBBJOE010000102.1:0-8187 GCA_037721765.1 Thermomicrobiales bacterium | reverse complement strand
GTCCCAGTGCGGTCGAGCATGTCCACCGTCGAGACCACCGTGGCGAACTCGCCGTGCAGGTTGGCGAGGCTGACGGAGTGGATCAGCTCGGCGAGGTGGAAGACCCCGTCCGGGCCGGTGCGGTCGAACGATGCGGTGGCGTCTCCCACCAGGTAAGCGATGAAGCCCAGGTTGCCCGCCATCCGGGTGGTGGTCTCGACGCACTGGTTGGCCGTCAGGCCGGTGATGACCAGCGTGTCTCGCCCGGCGTCGCGCAGCCAGGCCTCCAGTCCGGTGCCGATGAAGGCGCTGTTGACCTGCTTGGTGAAGACCGGCTCGCCGGGCAGCGGGGCCACCTCCGGCTTGATCGCCACCCCGGGCAGCTCGGGCCGCAGGGGAGAATTGGGTTCGGTCGAGAGGTGCTGGACGTGGACGACCGGCCGACCGCTGGCCCGCCAGGCCGCCAGCAGTTCGGCGATGTTCGCCTCCGCCGCCGGATTGTCCCGCCGCCCGAGGCGCGGGTCGTCCAGGCCGACCTGGACATCGATCACCAGCAGGGTGGCGTCGGCGGGCAACGGGGCCGCCGGTCCAGACGTGGTCAAGTCATCGCTCACGCGGGTCATGATGGACTCCAGTGACGCGCGATCGGCCGGGTGACGCAGGCGGCCCGGACGGCTAGTATACCGGTCAGCCCGACCTTGTCCGCGCTATCGAAAGGGGTCCAATGAATGCCTGACCGATCGGGATACGACCTCGGATTTCGGCCCGAGACCTATTGGGCCGAGGAAGGTAGCCCGCCCGAAGAACGCTCTCGGAAAGTCGTGGCGACGGGGTCGCCCTTCGCGTCCGGGCTCGATGATCTGCCCGACTTTCTCGAGAACGAAGTAGAGATCGCCTGGATATCCCTCCAATCCACGTCCGGTGACGTCATCTCGGTCCGCGCCCGGCGCGAGGGCGATGCGATCCGCTATCGAATCGCCGACGATTTCGGGGACGGGGAAGACCCCAGCGAGCGATGGGCACCCAGCATCACCGAATCGCGGCTTCCGCTGACCATGGCGGAGTTCATCACACTCCTGGACAACACCGTATGCGGTGATCCAGATTTCCATCCCTACGTAGGGCTCGTCCTATCCCGCCCGATGGATCCGTCGGATTTCGCCGACTGGGCCGACCGGACCGACCGCGAAGATCACCGTGACTTCTCGACCATCCATTCCGATGTCTATCCCCAGCTCGCGGCCTACTACGAGGAGGAGATCGACGATTGGGTCGAGACCGGAGTCTGGCGCGGTCTGGGCTGACCGCCGGCCAGTCTGGATCGTCCGATCGTCCGATCGGCCGGATGACTGGGCACCAGCCTTTCGCCGGCACATGACGTGACCTCGCGGGTCGTTGGCGCGGGGCGATCTGCTCCTCGCGACACTTTCGGATCCTTCCTGAGAACCCGATTGGCGCTGGCACCTGATCATTCGTTGATGGGTCGTCCGAACCATGGCGGACGGTGATCGGCGGCGGAACCCAGGGTGCTGACACCGACTGCGCTCATGATGTGATCCGCATAGGCATACCCATTCCCAGTTTGCGAGATCGACACAGGATCGATGATGTCCTGATCGGCACGTATACTCGCCGGACCGCCCGCATCGGGGCGTAGGCTCATCGGGCTTCCATCGCATCGTCGTCACGAGTCGTCATCGAAGGAGATCATGACCATGGCCAGGGACGCCGACGGGGGTGCCCCGGGTGCTGGGGAGACGGGGCCGGGGGATGCCGAGCCGGGGACCGTCAACGACGCCAACACGGTGCCGGTGATGGACGCGAACGCGAGCGCGTCGACCACGCCGGCCGAGGGCGCCGGGCCGGACGAGTTCCCCGAGACGGTGCTGAAGGCGAGCGCGACCAAGACGCCGCTGCCGGCCCGCGAGGTGCTGGGGACGGACGCCGGCGATGTCCGGGCCACCACGGTCTCGATGGAGCGGTCCGGCGCCGAACGGGTCACGGCCGAGCGGGTGATCATGAGCCGGTCGGGGACCCAGCGCCTCGACGCTCGCTCGGCCCAGCTCGACCGCTCCGGTGTGATCCGGGCCGAGGTCGAGCACATGGTGATGCACGCCGGGTCGGTCGTGGCCGTCGTCGCCAACGAGGCCCGGCTGGTCAAGACCAAGGCGCTCTTGGTCGTCTCGCGCTCGACCACGCTGGAGGATTCGGCCCGGGTCCTGGTCCACATCGGCCCGGCGACGAGCTGCACCACGCCCATGCTCGGGACCAGGGGGGCGGCCTCGTTCGGGGCCGCCTTCGCGGTGGTGTTGTTCTTGCTTCGGTCGCGGGGACAGCGCGGGCGCTAGGCGCCGCGACGACGTTCGTTCGGGAGCCGTGCGGGCATTGATGACGACGGGTCCCGCCTGGGCGGGACCGAGGGGAGACCAGGCATGAGCGCGGGCAAGCGCCTGCTGCGATTCGGCGGCGGCAGCATCCTCGGCGCGGGGGTCGGCACCGCCGTGGCGATCCTGCTCGCCCCCCGCGGCGGCGACGAGTTGAAGGGCCGGGTGCGGGACCGCATCCGGCAGGCGAAGCTGGACGGCGCCGAGGCCAGGGCCGCCAAGGAAGCCGAGTTGATCGAGAAGTTCCGCCTCGATGTCGAGGACCCTGGCGCCCTGAGCGAGGAGGCCGCCCAGGTCCGCCAGGATGTCGAGGATGCTCACCGCGAATTCGGTGTGGCTGGCCAGGTCTCCGGTCAGATGTCGACGTAGCGAGATCCACGCCGTGCGTTTCGGACCCCTCCATCGGCAGGGCGTTCCTTCACGACCGGTCCTGACCAGAGCTGGGATAGACCCGAGCTCCTCGACACCAGGGGTCGTGACCTTTCGAATACGTAGACTTCTCTTCCGGTCCAGGCGATATGCCTCACGACCAAGCCTTGGGCGAGGACCCGGTGGCATCACTCGCTGCCGGCGGGTGCCGTTTGCGCCTCCCCCGCCCGGAGGGCTATGCTGCGGGCATGGGAAGGGATGTCGGCACGGCGGGATCGGGCGTGCCCCGGGTGGGCATCATCGGCGGGGGTCAACTCGCCCGGATGACCGCCCAGGCGGCGATCGGTCTCGGCGTCGGGCTCCGCGTCATGGCGGAGCGGCCCGACGACGGCGCCGCCACGGTCGTGCCGGCCGATCGCCTGGACATCGGCGCCCCGGGCGACGAGTCGGCACTGCGCCGGTTCCTCGCTGGCAACGACGTCACGACCTTCGACCACGAATTGGTCGATGTCGCGGTCCTGTCACGGTTGGCGGCCGAAGGACACGCCTTCCTCCCCCGCCCGGCCACGATGGCCCTCGGCCAGGACAAGCGCCGCCAGCGGGAGGTGCTGTCCCGACTCGGGTTGCCCTGTCCCCCCTCCGCCCCGGTCGAGCGACTCGCCGATGCCGTCGCCTTCGGTGACCGGCACGGCTGGCCCGGGATCCTGAAGGCCAGCCGGGGCGGCTACGACGGCCGCGGTGTCTGGGTCGTGGATGACGCGGCGGCCGCCTCGGTCCTCGTGCCGGACCTGCTGGCCGCCGGGGTGCCGCTGTTGATCGAGGAACTCGTCGCGCTCGACCGGGAGGTCGCTACCCTGGTGGCCCGCCGTCCGTCGGGACAGGTCGTCGCCTACCCGGTGGTGGAGACCGTGCAGCGGGAGGGCATCTGCCGCCGGATCATCGCCCCCGAGCGGGTCGACGCTGGCCTGGCCGTCCGCTTGGTCGGCTGGTCCCACCACCTGGCGGAGGAGATCGAGCTGGTCGGGATCATGGCCGTCGAGTGGTTCGTGGTCGGGGACGAGGCCCTGGTCAACGAGATCGCGGTCCGGACCCACAACTCCGGCCACTACACCATCGAGGGCAGCGTCACCTCCCAGTTCGCACAGCACCTGCGGGCGATCCTCGACTGGCCGCTGGGGGAGACCGCCCTGACCGCCCCGGTCGTCGTGACCGTCAATGTCCTCGGCGCGGCCGGGGTCACGACGCCGCTGGCGGCTCGGATGCCCGCCGCCCTGGCGGTCCCCGGCGTCCACGTCCATCTCTACGGCAAAACGCCGCGGCCAGGCCGGAAACTGGGACACGTCACCGCGTTGGGAACCGACGTGGACGAGGTGAGCGCCCGGGCCCAGATGGCGGCCGACGCGCTGGCCGGGGCATGTGAGGCCGGCTGGAACGGTCAAGATGGGATCGAACATGGTTGACGGTGAGCGCGGCCCCTTGGTCGGGATCGCGATGGGCAGCGACTCGGACCTGCCCGTGATGCGGTCGGCGGCCCAGGCGCTGGCCGAGTTCGGCATTTCCCACGAGCTGCGCATCCTCTCGGCCCACCGGACCCCGGACGAGATGCTTGCCTACGCCCGGGCGGCGGCCGGGCGCGGCCTGCGCGTGATCATCGCCGGGGCGGGCGGGGCCGCCCACCTGCCGGGGATGCTCGCCGCCGCGACCCCCCTGCCCGTGATCGGCGTGCCGGTCGCGATCACCACCCTCAACGGACTCGATGCCCTGCTCTCGATCGTCCAGATGCCGGCCGGCGTCCCGGTCGCCACCGTCGCCATCGACGGAGGTCGCAACGCGGGCCTCCTGGCAGTCCGCATCCTGGCCGCCACCGACCCCGCCCTGCGCGAGCGGATGGTGACGTTCCAACGCGACCTGGCCGATCGGGTGCGGGCCAAAGACGCCGCGTTAGGGGACGAGAGTCGGTAGGCGGTAGACGGGGAAGGACGGGAGATTAGGCGTTCTCGTCCACCACGCCCCGCTCGAAAGCGGCACGCTCGTCGGCGATCGAGATAGGCGGTCCTTGCACCCGCAACGCACCGGCGGTCCGCGCCGTCACGCTGTCAGCCGGAATGGCGGCGAATGCGGTCATGATCTGGGCGGAGGAGTCGCCGGCGAATGGGTCATGGCCGATCGTGTCCGGGCCGGTGGTGCATCCATCGGCGGGCGTCCGGCCGCGGTGACGGACCGTTTCCGGGCAGTGGCCCATTCCCATCGCCTGTCCTGGTTTACCTGATCGGGGCACGAGACAAACGCCCATGCCTGGCTCGGCCCGAATGCACGCGGGCCGATCGGAGGAGGCTCACGCTGTGGGGAGTACCACCACGTCGTTCTGGTGCCGAGGTCGCCCGGCATCATGTTCGGACGTGCTGACGGGGAGGACGTAGAGACGCAATCCCCGCTCGACCTTCAAATCGACGAGGCGGTCGATGTAGCTGTCCATGACGTCATCGATGTCTTCCACATCGACCGTGGCCTCGACATAGACGCCCAGGGGTTCCTCATCAAGGTAGACATCGAACGTCGTGCCCGGGAAGTGGGCGAGGATGATGCCCTGGATCTCCTCGATCGCCTCGCGATAGCCGGGGTCGTTGAGTGACAGGCAGATGGTGTCCCGGGTTCTCATGGTGAATGCTCCTCGGCCGTGATGGCGTCAACGAACGATCGTGCCCGACGGAATGCTCGGATCGCTTGGGATTGCGTCACGCTGGTCTCTCGATAATCGGCCTTCTGGCGTAGCAGGAACAGGCGGTCCATCATCCCTCTGAACTCAGGCGAAAATCGTTTCCTTCGAGCAATGAGATGCCCGTTGAACCGAGCCGCGACAACGTCATGTTTCCACCGTCCGGTGTCTGGGCTTGGGGCAAACCCGGCGGCGGTGAGGGCGGCAACTGCCGCCTGAAAACACGCGTAGTAGGAGCGAATCACGCTGTTGTCGAATCGCCCGTTGGCCAGTTCGCTCTCGGCACCGGCCAAGCTCGCACGGGCTTTGGAGAGATGGATGTTCACCCCCGTGTCGCCTGCCATAGGCTTTCATCATACGTCCGATCGACGGCCTTTCGATGCGCCCCACCCTGGACACCACCGCCGATCGGTGCGATACAGCACCGGTAGTGACGGGCAAGCGCGGGACGAGGGAAGGGGCGACGATGACCATCTCGACGGCGATCATCGGGGCGGGGCGGACGGGGGGCTGGCATCGGGACGGCCTGCTCGGGCAGCCGGATGTCCGGTTGGTCGGGGTGGCCGATGTCCGGCGGGAGGCGGCGGAGGCGATGGGCCGGGAGACGGGCGCCGCCGCGTTCGACGACTACCGGGAGATGCTGGAGCGGACCCGGCCCGATGTCGCCTATGTCTGCACCCCGGCCGCAGAGCACCTTGGCCAGGTCCGTGCCGCGGCCGAGTTGGGCATCAACGTCTTCGTCGAGAAGCCGCTCGCCACGTCGGTCGCCGACGCCTTCGCCATCGCCGACCTGGTCGAGCGGCACGGCATCCTCTGCACCGCCGGGTACCAGTGGCGCTATAACCCCGCCACGGATGCCGCCCGGCAGGCGCTGGCCGGGCTGCCGATCGCGCTGCTGACGGGATGGTGGTACTGGACGATCCCGCCCGTCCCGTGGTTGCGCGACCGTCGCTTCGGCGGCGGCCAGATCGTCGATATGGCCACCCACCTGGTCGATTTGATGCGCGACCTGGCCGGGGATGTTTTAGAGGTCTACGCCGCCTATACCCGGAACGCGGTCCCCGAGGCCGAGTTGCCGAACTGGGACGCCAACGCCGTCACCCTCCGCTTCGCGGGCGGCGCCGTCGGCAGCCTCCAGACCACGTATGCCCTGTTCCCCGGCATCCCCCTCTCGCACGGGGTAGACGTGGCCGCCCGCGAGCTGCTGGTCCGGGTCGAGCTGGGCACCACCACGATCTATCGCCGCGACGCCGAGCCGGAGATCACCCGCGCTCCCGAGGGGTGGAACATCGACATCGCCTTCATGGACGCCGTGCGCCGCAACGACCCGGCCGCCATCCGCTCCCCGGCCCGCGACGCGGCCAAGAGCCTGGCCGTGACCCTGGCCGCCAACTACTCGGCCGTGACCGGCAAGGTCGTCACGATGCCCGAGTTCGAGGCGAACCCGCCGACCGACGTGCCGATCATGCCGACCGGCGAACCGGTGATCGCCGGGACGCGCCACGCTGACGAGGCCGTGATCGTCTCGCGCCCCGCCCATACCTGGTCTCACCCGTCCCTGTCCCATCAGGAGTTGAGCCGATGAGCCGCTTCAGCCTGATCACGCCGCCCTCCCTGGCGAAGGAGGCGCTGCCCGACCTGGCCGGGTGGGCGGCGTCGGCCGGATTCGCCGCGATCGATGCCGAGACCACCTGGTCGCCGGTCGACCGGGACACGCTGGTCGCCGCCGGGCTGCGCCCCGGCCCGATGCGGATTCGCGCCTCGCTGGCCGACTCCGACCCCGCGACCCGCGATGCGGCCGCCGGGCTGGCGAGGGACGCCATCGATCGCGCGGTCGCCCTCGGGCTGGACACGGTCTGGACCCTGCCCCGCAATTTCCGCAACGACGCCTCGCCCCGGGCCAACTTCGCCGCCGCGCTGGAGACCTTGCCGGGGGTCGTGGCCCACGCCGAGCGGGCCGGGGTCCGGATCGCGATCGAGAACTGCCCGTTCGAGGGCCAGAACCCGGTCTGTACCCCGGAGGCGTGGGACGCCCTGTTCGCGGCCATCCCCTCCGAGGCCCTCGGCATCTGCATGGACCCCTCGCACGCGGTCTGGCAGGGGATCGACTATCTCCGGGCGACGCGGGAGTACGCCCCGCGCGTCTATCACGTCCATGCCAAGGACACCGAGATCCAGCCCGAGGGGATGTACCGCTACGGCGTCGCCGGACCGGTGATCGAGGAGGCGCTCGACGAGGACGGTTGGCCCCGGCACGGCTGGTGGCGACACCGCCTGCCGGGCTTGGGGAGCGTCGATTGGGTCGCGTTCCTCTCGACGCTGGGTGATGTCGGCTACGCGGGGCTAGTGACGATCGAACACGAGGACCCCCTCTGGGGCGGGGACCCCGAACGGGTCCGTCGCGGCCTGGCCCGCTCCCGGGCCTTCCTGGGCGACCTCATGCCCTGATCGCCGGGGAGGGGTGGGGACTACTTCACCCCTGATCCCCGTTTAGGCCATGCCACCGAGGCCCGGGCCAGTGCGATGATGCACCGGTGATGACGAGGAATGCGCGCGGGTCGTGCGCCGGGGAGTCATCGTCGGCAGTGACCTGAGGGGTGACCACGAAGGTGTCTACCGGGAATGACGGGCAAAGCCGCGGGCCGCTCGGTTGCCAATTGCGTCCATGGCTCCAGACGTGGGGTGCCGAGGGGTTGGCCGCCCGCCTGCCCGATGTCATGGGAATCGTCGCCGCGATCG
>JBBJOE010000101.1:0-8216 GCA_037721765.1 Thermomicrobiales bacterium | reverse complement strand
CCCGTCAGTTCCCAGAAGGACTTGAAGCCGTCATAGATGCTGTGGCCCGTCTCGGAGACATAACGCCAGGTGTCGGAGTCGTCCCGGATCTTGCTCTCGGCCAGGGGTAGCCATGCCTGGGCGGCACGGGCCAACTCCATGTCGCGGCGGTCGAGTTTGCCACCGATCCCCCGGGGCAGCATCGGCGGCCGGAGTTCCTCGCCGATTGGGGCGACCTTGATGTAGTTCCCGTTCGCGTCGCCCTCGGGCCAGTACTCGAACCGGGCATAGCTGTAGTACTGGACGACGTGGCCGTTGTCGAGCCAGATCTCGGGAGTGATCGGGTAGCCATAGGAGTCGGCGCCGCCCGCCTCACGCCAGAGGTCGAGGAACCAGCCGTCGATGGCGTGGCCCGTCTCGGGGATGTAGACGGTGCGGGGCGGAGCCCAGTCCGAGGGGAAGAGGGCAGTGTCCTGGTCGGAATCGACCGTGGCGGAGGGATCATCGACCATGACGGGTTCCGCCGTCTCGTCATCGACCACGACCTGTGCCGCCGTCTCGTCATCGGAAACGATCGGGGGAGCGGTGGCCTCGGCATCCTGGGCGGCGGACGAGGCCGGGGCCATCACGGCGCCCAGGACGAGCAGGGCGATCAGCCAATTCAGGACGAGCCCGCCGGGGGCCCGTCGCGTCCGCCCACCGCCAGTCACCGGCCGGGCCGGGACGCGCGATCGCGATGTGGTGATCCTATGGCGCAACATGGTCTTGTCCCCCGCTCCCCGTCCCCGGGATGGTCTGGTGCGAATCCGGTCGCGATCGGTCCTGGGTCTTCGCCGCATCGAGTCTGGCCCCGCCCCGGTCGCGCGACGGCCAGGTCGCGTGCCCCCGTCATCTCACCCAACGCGCGGTCCGGCCCCCGGGTTTCTCTGGTCGGGCAACGAGGATGGACCGGGCGGGGAATGGGGCGGGACACCGTGGACCCTGGACATCACCGGCGAAGGGCCAGCCAATCACGACTCGGTACCCTGACCGTATCACGCCAAACGGCCCCGCGCAAGGGTTCCGGGATGTCAAAGGTCGTGGTGTACGAACGCCCGGTCTCTCGTCAGTCCGCCAGGTGTGTCGCACGCGCGTCCCCGTGGTCCGGACCGACCCCGACGCGGCCCCGGAGAGGTCTTGGCGCGGGCTCGGCGGACCGCGATCAGGCGGCGGGAAGGGCTGCCAGATAGGCCCGCAGCATCTCCTCGGTCAGTTCGCCGGTATGGACCGCGCCGACCGTCCCGGCCTCGGTGACGAAGACCGTGGCCGGGTAGCGGTCCGGCAGCCCCAGGGCGATCTGGGCCGGGCCGAAGGGGCCGGGTGGCCCGCCGTCGTCGATCACGATCGGGTAGGTCAGTCCCAGTTCGGCGACGAAGGCCCGGGCGTCCTCCCGGTCGTCGATCTTCTGGTCGATCCCGATCACGGTCACCCGCCGGCCATCGACCGAGCCCTCCCGGGCGATCGCCTCCAGGACCGGCGCCTCCTCGCGGCAGGGGGCGCACCACGACGCCCACAGGTTGAGGACCACCACCCCGCCGCGCAGGTCGGCCAGGCGGATCGTCGCCCCATCGATGGTGACCAGCGTCAGGTCGGGCGCGGGGGTAGACGTCGTCAGCAGGCCGGGGGCCGGGGCGGGATCATCGCGGCGGCCATCGTAGATGGCGATCGCCAGCAGGGCGATGACGACCAGCAGCCCGAGCAGCAGCGGGGTCCAGGCAGCCCGGTGCCCATATCCGACCCGGCCGTGATCCGGATGAGCCTCAGGGCGAGCCTCCGGGGGGTTGCCCGGGGTGCCCGTCGCGTCGGCTCCGGCGCCGGGTGCGGGGTCGGGCGTGGCACCGATCCGGGCCCGTTCGGGCTCGCCGGTCGGATCGGGTCGAACGTGGTCAGGCAAGCCGGCGCAACCCCCGCTCGATACCGTCGCGCTGCTCGTCGGTCGCCTCGCCGGAGACGACGACGAAGAGGTTGCTCTGTGAGACCGTGGTCAGGCCATCCGCGGCGATCGGCTGGCCCGAGGGAGAGGTGAGGGACAGCGAGGCGGGGTCGAGGGCGGAAGTGACCGTGGCCCGGCGGTCCGCCCCGCCGGACTGGCTCTGGTCGAGATAGATGAAGACCCAGACCGGCACCTCATCGACGACGAGGGCCTGACCCGGTTCCTGGATGCCATCGATGCGCGCCGCGCTGGGGCGGGCCATCACCTCGAAGCCCTCCGCCTGGAGGGCTCCCACGACGTCGATCAGGGTGTTTGCGCCCGCCACCGCGGTGGGGGGGATCGTCTCGACGGTATCGTCGCGCTGCTGGAGGTAGATCAGGGCGGCGGCGCTGAGCAGCACCCCGGCCAACAGGGCGAAGAGCAGGCTGATGGCCCGGTCCCGCCGCCGTGAGCGGCGCGGCTGTTCCCAGGAACGTTGGATCACGGTGTTTCCCCGATGGCGGCGAACGGTGGGGCGATACGGCCGAGCGACGACATCCCGACCCGGGGATGGTACGCCTCCGGGCCCCGGCGCGGCCACCGCCCGGGCGCCCATGGCCAGCGGCGGGTACGGTGCCATACCCCGCGTCGAGGACGTGACGCCGGATCCATGGGCGTGTCCCATGACGTCACACCGATCTTCCGCGGACGAGACGCGGCCAGCGCCGGCCATCCATGGATGGCCGGGCTCCCGGGGCGCGGGGCCGGACATCGAGTCAGCGCTCGCGGGCCATGTCCGACCCGACGTTCCGCGGACCAAACGATTGCTCGGCGGCGGTCCGGCGGTGCCCCCGCCCGGGCCGGTTCAGGCTTCGTCGCGCCCGTGGGCCTGGGCGGGCGGGTGGGTGGCCTCGACGGCGACGAAGCGGTCCAGGATCGCGTAGGTGTGACTGGCACCCTCGGGCACGGTCCACGAGTCGCCGGGCTCCAGGAGGACCATCTGGCCCTCCAGGTGCAGTTCGGCCCGGCCGGAGATCACGTAGCCGACCGTCTCGTAGTCGCGGGCGGCGGCGGGCTTGGCCTCGGCAGGGTCTTCCTCCCAGAGGCGCATCCCGATCGAGACGCCGGAAGCGAGGTACTTCTGCCCCATCGCTCCCTTCGGCGAGAAGGTGGCATTAACCTTGGTGACGCTCTTGTCGGTGGTCGGCTTCGTCGTGTCGGACATCGTATTTCCTCCATCAGGTCGACCGGGATGCGGGTGGGCAGCGTGGCCCGATGTCACCTTCCGGGCGCAAGATCCGGCCCGCCGGGCCGAGGCCCGAACTGGGGACCATGGCGAGGTGCATGGCGAAGACCATCTCCAGCACCGGGACAAACGTGGTCCGCGATCCGTGACCGGTCACGGGTGTCCCCGTCCCGCCGGACGACGGGCCCCCTCACGCGGCGGCCCCGTCGCGGTTCAGCCCCGGCGAGGTGGCCGGCGGCCCTGCTCGGCCGCGGCCGGCGGGGAGGGCGAAGACGGCGTCGCGGGCCGGGCCGGCGTCGCGTCGTCTCCCCAGCGCGGGGCGTAGTGGGCGGCGGCCAGGTGGGATCGGAGGGCGTCGATCGCGGCCGGAGCGGCCTCGACGAGCAGGCTACCACCGTCGAGGGAGATCGCCCGCAGGCCCCGGGCCTCGATCTCCCGCCGCAGGTCCGGCAGGGCGGCCGGGTCGTCTGGTTCGAGGACGACGGCGTGGCGCAGCGTGATGCGGCGATATTGCCGCACCCACTCGTCCAGGCGGTCCAGGACCGGCCGGGGTAGGTCTCCCCCCGCCTGGCGAGTCAAGAATCCGGTCACCTGGGCCTGGTCGAATCCGGCGGCGAGGGCCCGCTGGAACGACTTGGCAGTCAGGCGGTACCGGCTGACGCGGTCGAGCGTTTCGGGCTCGGTGAACGTCGCCAGCGACCAGACCCGCAGCGGGGTCGGTGAGCGTAGGTCGACCGTGCCGTCCGGCCGGACCGTCAGGGCGGCCCGCTGGTCGGCCCGTGTCCGGTCCTCACCGCCGGCGGGTGCGTCGTGGGCCGTGGCCGGGTCGATGACGCGGACGACCCGGGGATCGCGACCCCGGCCCCGCACCTCGACGACCCCAAACCAGGCCAGCGCCGTCTCCAGGGCGATCCCGACGGCCTGGGCCACGGCCGCCCGGCGGCGCCCGGCGTCGTCCAGTTCGGACCCCTCGCCGCCCGGGTGGCGGGCGGAGGCGACGGTGAAAGTCGGGCCGAGCAGGTCGGCGTCCCGGGCCGCGACCCAGGTCGCCAGGTCATCGAGCGCGTACCAGGGGCCGTCATCGTGCCCGGTGTCATCCCGTGAGGGTTGCCCGGCGGCATCGCCCCCGGAGCCATCCGCCAAAGGCGTCGCGTTGGCTCGTCCGGCGACGACGATGGCCCCCACCCGATCCGGGTCTCCGGTCGAGGCACCGGAGCGGTCGTCCGGATCGGCGACCATGGAGGCGCCCGCGAGGTCCGGATGGCCCGGGGGCCGACCTCTCCCCGGAGCCGCATCGATCGTCGCCGCTGTGGGAGCCGGGGTCAGTCCGTGCGGGTCCCCGGGGTGGGGGAGGGCGGCGAGGTGACCGAGCAGGCGGCGGCGGAAGCCGCGCCAATCTGCCCCCCAGACGGCCAGGTCGCCCCGGCCCGCCCCCTCCACCCAGTCCGGGTGGTCTAGCCAGCGGGCACGGAGGGTCTCCATCTGGTCCGGGAACGACAGGTCGCGCCAGGCCCGGGCGGCCCCGGTGGCCACCGACCAGGGATGGTCCGGGTCATCGGTCTCGACCCGGAGTAGGCCGGCCGCCCGGCCGAGGGCGAGCAGGAAGGGCAGGTACCCCGTCGGGGGGGCGTCGTCGCCCCGGTGCCAGAGGCGCCGGTTGAGGCCGCGCGACCAGGGCCGGGGCAGGTCGTCCGGATCGTCGATCGTCGGGGCACCCGGCAGGGCCAGGTCGCGGACCACGGTCAGCAGGTCCCAGGCCAGGGCCTCGGCCGGGCGCCAGGGGCCGGGTTGGACCGTCCCGGTCAGGACCGGGGAGAGGCGCGGCAGGTCGGGAGCGGGCTCCCCCGCCTGGCGCAACTCGGCCGGGACGAACAGGGCCCGCTCGTCCTCCCGGTAGGTGTGCCAGACCAAGAGGGCCTCCTCCAGGTCGGCCAGCGTCTCGCGCAGCCGGACCCGGGCCCGGAGCCCCTGGC
The DNA here is from genome assembly GCA_037721765.1 of Thermomicrobiales bacterium. Classification (GTDB taxonomy): domain Bacteria; phylum Chloroflexota; class Chloroflexia; order Thermomicrobiales; family UBA6265; genus JACCVE01. The sequence continues at coordinate 3,067 of JBBJOE010000101.1, read as the reverse complement.
CATCCAGGCCAGCCCGGGCGGCCACCTCGGCGAGGGGCACCGGTCCGTCGGCGGCCCGCTCCCGGATCAGGTCCCAGACCTGTTGGGACTCGCGGCGGCGCTTGGCGGCGACGTTGGCGAGGCGGTCGCGGTCGGCGACCTGACGGAGGATCTGGTCGATCAGGTCATCGCGGCCCCGCAGGCCGGGGATGACGCGGGAGCCCCAGGTCCGGGCGGCGGTCTCCAACTCGGCATCGTCGATCAGTTCGAGCAGGGCCCGGAGCGGGGTGCCGCTGAGGTCGCCGGCCTCCATCTCGTCGAAGATGCGGCGAAAGAGCAGGGCCAATTCCCGGGGCAGGAACAGGATCGGGGCGACGCCCTCCGGCAAGGGGTCGTCGTCTCCCTGCCGCGCCACCACCCCGACCCGGTACAGGGCCGACGCGACCCCCCGGACATCGCCCTCGTCCTCCTCGAGCCGCCGGGCGATCTCGGCCACGGTCAGCCCCGGTGGGTCGGTCAGCGCCAGCAGGCGGACCAGGGGCCGCTCCGCCCCGGGCAGCGCCTCCCACAGGTCCCGGGCGGACCGGGGGTCGGTCAGGGCACGGTACAGCGTGCCGATCCGGCGGTGGCGCGGCCCGTCCGGCAGGGGGACATGCCAGAACGCGGCGATCCGTTCGAGGTCCGCGTCGGGCCGGGCATTGAGGCGTCCGAGCAAGTTCTGCATGGGCAAGCCCTCGTCGGCCAAGGGGCGGGATGGCAGCCGGGCGAATAGCGTTGATGAAACGCACCGAACGTCCGATCACACGCTGTAGGGGCGTCGCTCGCTGCGCCCTTCACATGGTACGCTCGTTTCGGATCGAACGCACATTTAGGCAATCTGACGCGGCGAGCAGAGTCCCTATGCGATCGGGCGATCATCGCACGACACGACTCCCGCCAGGCGGCCCCGTATCATCGCGGTAGAATGGCGCGCCATGGAGCGGTGGCCGGTGCGGGTGAGATCGGAGGCGAGGGGGCGATGGCGCGGGAAGCGGGTTGGGACGCGATCGTGGTCGGGGGCGGGGTGGTCGGCTGCTCGACCGCCTATCGACTGGCGCGGCGTGGCAAGCGCGTCCTGCTGCTGGAGCGGCGGGGCATCGCCTCCGGGGCGTCCGGCCGCAATGGCGGCCTGACCGGGGCCGGTTCCGGGCTGCACTCGGCCGCCGGGCGGGCGATCACCGCGATCACCGGCGCCAACCTGGCCCTGATGGGCGAGATCGAGGCCGAGCTGGGGGCCGACATCTCCCTTCGTCTCCCTGGCACGATGGACCTCGCCACCACGCCGGAGCAACTGGCCCACCTGGCCGAGGGGGTCACGGCGCAACGGGCCGCTGGGCTGGATGTCCACCTCCTCGACGCCCACGAAGCCCGGGCGATGATGCCCGCCCTCGGCCCGGCCGTGCTGGGGGCGGAGTTCGCGCCGGGCCGGGGCCACCTCTGGCCCTTCGCCCTGGTCTGGGCCCTCGCCGACGCCGCCCGCTCCCTGGGCGCCGAGATCCGGGTCGGCTGGTCCGTCGAATCGTTGATCGCGGACGGTGACCGCACGGTCGGGGTGCAGACCGACCGGGGCGACCTGTACGCCGGCGACGTGGTCCTCGCCACCAACGCCTACACCGCGCCGCTGCTCCCGGACCTGCCGCCCGGCGCGATCGTCCCGGCCCGGGGTCAGATCCTGGTCACCGAGCCCCTGCCCCCGACCCTCGAATACCCCTTCGGCACCAACTACGAGAAGGAATACGGCCGCCAGACGGCACACGGCCCGGTGATCTGCGGCGGGTTCCGGCGCCTGGACGAGGACGAGGGCCTGGGCCACACCGAGGAGCGCGTCTCGCCCCCAGTGCTGGCCGGCATCGCGGGCTGCCTGGCGGAGTTGTTCCCGTCCCTGGCCGGGGCGCGGGTGATCCGTTGTTGGGCTGGAATCATGGGCTTCACCGCCGACGGCCTGCCCCTGATCGGCCGCTTCCCCGGCCGGGAGGGCCTGACCGTGGCGGCCGGCTTCAACGGCGGCGGTTTTTCATGGGCCGCGATCACCGGGAAGATCATTGCCGCCCTGGTGAGCGGCGACGACCCCGGCTTCGACCTGGCCCCCTTCGCCCCCGGCCGCTTCGCATCGGGCGACGCGGCCACCACCTGGGCCAACCCCTACACCGCCGGCGAGCGCTCGCGCGCGGTCGGGGCACCGGCCCTGGCCGGGACGGCCTGACGCCGCCCGGACGACATCGCGAGAGGCACTACCCGGTCGGGGTGGCGTAGACGAAGCCGGGGATCTCGTCCGGGGCGACGAAGGGGATCGTCGCGGTCCAGCCGCCCCCCGCCCACTCGACCGTGAGGTCGTAGCAGCCCGTCATCGGGAAGTACAGCAACGACGGCCATTCCTTGAACGGCGCCGGGACCGCCTCGCTATAGGGTACCCCCGGGTTCGCCGGGTCCAGCACGGCCCCATCGAAGGGGGTCGGCCGCCCCCGGCTGATGAGGATCGGCTCGCCCCCATCACGCCGTTCGCCCCGGACGGTGACCGGAAGGTCCCAGTCGCTGTCCGCGACCCACAGTGCCTTCATGAGCCACCCATGCTCGGGCGAACCGGTGAAATACTCTCCGATGTAGCCGCGCTCCTAGAGAATGTCGCCGTCTCCGGATGAGGCAGGGGCATTCCCCCAACCCGCGAGCCAGACATCCGGGCCACCCAATCCGAACTCAACGAAGGAGTCGGCGGCGCCAGGAATCTCGGAGGCCCGCGTGAAGGGGCAGTCACGCGTGACCTCCGCGATGATACCGGGCGTCCCGGCCGGGGTGGCCGAGCCGTGGGGTGACCGGGACGCGGTTTGGCCCGGTGCGGCGATGAGGGTGAGGGCGACGACGAATATCGTCACGAGGCGCCAGTGATGCGAGGTCATCGCGGTCTCCTCCGGCCCTGGGCGCCGGGGCGGCCGACGGGAGTGATACCCGCTGGGGAGCGCGTCATTCCCCGGCATCACCCGGATGTGCTGGTCGGGACGCATCGCGGCCACGCCCACCGGCACCCGTCGATCGTCCCGTCCACTCTCCCGGG
>JBBJOE010000100.1:0-8265 GCA_037721765.1 Thermomicrobiales bacterium | reverse complement strand
GCCGTTTCAGACGCATGTCTCCGGGGGCGGCGCGGCGTCAAGGGACGACGGCCCTGGCCGGTTCGTCAGCGGGCGGCGACGAGATTGCGGAGGACGCCGACTTGGCCGACCTCGACCTCGATGGTGTCGCCCGGAGCCATCGGGCCGACGTTCTCCGGGGTGCCCGTCAGGATCAGGTCGCCCGGGTCCAGGGTCATCACCCGGCTGATGAATGAGACCAGGAACAGCGGGCCGAACAGCATGCTGCTCGTCGATTGCGACTGCCGGACCTCGCCGTTCAGGCGAGACTGGACCGTGATGTCGCCCCGCGTCAGGTCCACGCCGGTGACCAGCACCGGGCCGACCGGGCAATAGGTGTCGTAGCCCTTGGCCCGCACCCATTGGCCGTCCTGCTTCTGGAGGACCCTGTCCGAGACGTCGTTGGCGGCGGTGATACCGAGGACGTAGTCGGCGGCCTCCTCTTCGGAGACGTCGCGGGCGGTCTTGCCGATGACCAACGCCAACTCGGCTTCGAAGTCGGTCCGGTTGGCCGGGTTGGCGATCTCGATCGTGCCGCCGTGGGCGAGCAGGGACGAGGTCGGCTTCATGAACAGGACCGGCTCGGTCGGGATCTCCCGGCTGGCGTCGTTCTCGGTCACGTGGGCGGCGTAGTTCAGCCCCACGCAAACGATCTTGCCTGGATGGACAGGCGGCAACAAGGTCAGGTCATCCATCGTCCCGATCGTTTCGCCGGGTTCGATCCCACTGAACGGGTCGCCGCTGGCCGCCCGGACGTGCCCGTCCTCGACGACCCCGTACCGGGCCTGGAAGCGAACCTGCTTCGAGTCGTCGAGGTATCGCACGATCATCATCTGGGTGTTCTCCAATCACATCGTTCGACTGATCACCGGAACCGCATGACCACCTGGGTTCGTCACGGCCGTCTTCATGGCCCCAGGCAGCGCATTCCTTCGCGCGCGCCGCGCCAGACTGGGCTACTCGCCCTCGCTCAACGCGAAGGATACGGACTCGTCGCTGTCGATGGAACCGAGCGGGCGGATGGAGAGCACTAGTCCCTCGACATCACCGGCATCCACGAGGAAACAGATGTTGCCCTCGATCGCATTCCCCTCATCAGTATCGTCGCGCCCCGTGAAGCCGTCCGGGACGAACGCGCACCCGTCGGTGAACTCGTCATATTGGACGCCCGAATCATCGCCGACGCCCCAGCTGGAGGAGAGGTAGAAACTGGCCGAGCCCTCACCGTTGAACGTCGCTTCGAGCTTGATCAGGACGTACTGTCGTCCGTTTCCTGGAGGGGGATTGCCTCCGTCCTCCGCTAGCACGAGCGCGGTCGCGTCTGGCCGGTATCCGACAACCCTGATCGACCACTCACCGACATCGGCGGCATCGCCGAGCGCGATCGGCAGGGTGCCGTCGCCCGCGCCGCCGGTTTCGTCCTGATCTCCGGCATCGGCGTCCTCGGTGGGTCGCCCGTCCGATGATGGGCCATCGCCTGCCGCCTCCAGGGTGGCGACCCGGTTCCCGAGTCGCTCGATCTCCTCGCCCTGCTCCGCGACGACCGTCTGCAGGTCCGCCAGGGTGTCGTCATCGTCGTTCTGCGCGCTCCCGGAGAACGTCGCCCACCCGAGGATCATCAGGACGACCAGGGAACTTGTCCAGAGCGTGCGCACGGGTATCCTCCTCGATCACCACCGACGCGGTCACGTGGCCGAGTCTATACCAGGACCGGCGATCCCGCGCACCGGCGGCACCGGCAGCGAGACGAGGGGGCATCGCGGTGGCCGGTGTCACGTCCCCGGCCCCGGGCGCGGGGTAGAATCATGCCGGGCCGATACCACCGCCCGGGACACCCGCGAGCATCCCGGGGGAGCGTGGTCCGGTCGCCGGATGTGGGAACGCAACGGACGAGGGATACCCCGATGCCCGACCTCTTCCTCCAGATCGAGCGGGACGGCGAGACCGCCCCTCCCCCACCGTTGCCGGAGGACGAGGCGCTGGCCCTCCTCCGCACGGCCGAGATCACGGCCGCCCGCCTGATCCCCTGGGGCTCCAACTACACATTCGGGGTGGCACTGTCCCCCGGCGACGGCCCGGAGACCCTGGCCATCTACAAGCCCCGGGCGGGGGAAACACCCCTCTACGACTTCCCGGACGGGACCCTGTTCCATAGGGAGACGGCCGCCTATCTCCTCAGCCACCACCTCGGCTGGCACCTGGTCCCGCCGACGGTGGTCCGCGAGGGGCCGAACGGGATCGGCAGCCTCCAGCTCTACGTCCAACCGGACGGTGACACGGGCGACCCGTCCGAGTTCTGGGGCCAATGCCTGCCGGAGATCGAACGGATGGTGATGTTCGACCACCTCGCGAACAATGCCGACCGCAAGATCGGCCACTGTCTCCGCGATCCCGGCGGTCGCGTCTGGGGCATCGACCACGGCCTGACCTTCAATACCTATCCGAAGCTGCGGACCGTGCTCTGGCAGTTCGTCGGCGACCCGGTCTCGCCCGGGGTCCTGGCCGACCTCCGCTCGCTCCGCGACCGGGCCCCCGAGGTCGGGGCCGCGCTGGCGCCGCACCTGGCCGCCGCCGAGATCGACGCCGTCTTCACCCGCGTGGAGGGCTTCCTCATCGACGGCACCTACCCTCGCCTCAGCACCCGGCGCAACGTCCCGTGGGGGTGGTGGTAGCCATGCGAGCGCGCCGGGTCATCTCCACGATCGACGCCCACGCCGGCGGGGAGCCGCTGCGGATCGTCACCGCCGGCTTCCCCGTCCCCCGGGGCGAGACGGTGCTGGATCGCCGCCGCTGGTTCGAGGCCCACCACGACGATCTGCGCCGCCTGCTGCTGTTCGAGCCCCGGGGCCACGCCGACATGTACGGGGCGATCCTGACCCCTCCCACCTCGCCCGGCGCCGATCACGGCGTGATCTTCCTGACCAACGAGGGCTACAGCACGATGTGCGGCCACGGCATCATCGCCCTCACCACCGCCCTGCTGGAGACCGGCGCCCTGCCGATGGCCGAGCCCGAGACGACCGTCACCTACGATGCCCCGGCCGGGCCGATCGTGGCCCGGGCCTCGGTCGCGGGGGAAAGGGTGACCGGAGTCACCTTCGCCAATGTCCCGTCCTACGTGATCGCCACCGATGTCCCGGTTCGCCTGGCCTCCGGCGAGGTCAGGGCAACGGTCGCCTGGGGCGGGGCCGCCTACGCGCTGGTCGAGGCGGCGGACCTCGGGATCGCGTTCGAGCCCGGCAATGCCGCCGAGTTGGTCCGCCTCGGGATGGAGGTGAAGCGAGCGGTGAGCGCCGCCGTGGCGATCGACCACCCGGAAGACGGTCGCCTCTCCGGACTCTACGGGACGATCATCTCCGCCCCGCCGACCGGGCCGGGGGCGGACGGCCGCAACGTGACCGTGTACGCCGACGGGGCGATCGACCGCTCTCCCTGCGGCACTGGCACCTCGGCCAAGCTGGCCGCCCTCCACGTCACCGGACGGCTGGCGACGGGCCAGGACTACGTCCACGAGAGCATCATCGGCACGGCCTTCACCGGCCGCGTCACCGCCGAGACGACCGTCGCGGGCCGGGCGGCGGTCGAGACCGAGATCGCCGGCCGCGGCTTCGTCACCGGCTTCCACCAGTTCGTGCTCGACCCGGATGACCCACTCGCGGCCGGGTTCCTGCTGCGCTGAGGGATCACGTCGATGCCACGATCGGACCGTCCCGGTCGCGCGGGGCCATAGGGGCCGGGCCATCGACCGGACGTCGCCCATTCTGCCCAGCCGATGCAGGACCATCGAAGATTGTGATAACATTCGCAATCGAAATGGGCGCGTGGGGAGGTCCGGTGGTCGACGAGATCACGCCGGAGCAACGGGACCAGTTGAGCGCGGTCGGGGCCGCTTCCGGGCTCGGTTGCTCGATCGTGGTGACTATGATCGTCCTGATCGGCGGCGGGGTCGCGCTCGACCGGGCCATTGGCATCTCGCCGCTCTTTACCCTGATCGGCGTTGCCCTGGGATTGGTCGCCGCGGGCTACCAGCTCTGGGAACTGGCGCAGGTGGGCCGGTCGGACCGCCGTCCGCCGCCGTTGACCCGGGGACTGAGCAAGCTCCCACTTCCCAAGCGGTCGGGGCACGGTCCAGCCTGACGCGCGGCCATCACGACCCGACCACTCACCGTCGCTCGTCACGCGGGAGAAACGCCCAGACATGGAAGTCCACGTCGAACTCGCGGCGGAGACACTGTTTCACCTCGGCCCGATCCCGGTCACCAACTCGATGCTGACGATGTTCATCGTGATGGGCGTCATCCTGCTGGTCGGATGGCTGATCGCCCGGAGTGCCAAGGTCGTCCCGGGACGGACGCAGGGCGCGTTCGAGGGCATCGTCGAGTTCCTCCTCAGCCTGGTCGAGGCCACCGCCGGCAAGCGGGCCGGTCGCCGCATCTTTCCGCTGGTGGGCGGCCTGTTCATCTTCATCATCGTCGCCAACTACTCCGGTCTCCTCCCGGGCGTCGGGACCATCGGCTACTACCACGCCGAGGAGACCCAGGCCGAAGAGGGCCTGCAGCAGAATACCGAAGAATTGGAAGTCCCCGACATCACCGAGGGTGAGGAGACGGCCGACCAGCCCGAGGGCGCCGTGACCGAGGACGAGGAGACGGCAGGCCAATCCGATGGCGATGCCGCCGCCACGGCCGATGAGGCGCACGCCGAGGAAGAGGCGCACGAGGTCCTGGTCCCCTACTTCCGCGCCCCGAACGCCGACCTGAATATGACGCTCGCCCTGGCCCTGTTGACCTTCACGGTGGTCCAGGTGGCCGGGATCGCCTCTCACGGCGTCGGTGGGCGCTTGAAGCACATGGCCGACCCGCCGTTCCTGTTCCCGATCGAGGTCGTCTCCGAATTCTCCCGCATCATCTCGCTCTCGGCCCGGCTCTTCGGCAACGTCTTCGCCGGTGAAGTGCTGCTGGCGGTGATGTTCGCGATGGCGGCCGCCATCCGCGTCGCGGTGGTCCCCTTCGTCTTCCCCGTCATCTTTCTGGGTCTGGAATTGCTCTTCGGGGCCATCCAGGCGCTGGTCTTCGCCCTGCTGACCCTCATCTACATTACACTCGCCACGGCGGGGGGCCACGACGACCACGGCGCCCACGACCGCGAGACCCACACCGAGGGAGCCCACGGTTTGGGTAGTGTCCCGGCCGGCGCCGCCGACTGACGACTCTCCGGTGGGGCACGTCGCCCCGCCGGGTCGAGGCATGCCGCCCCGGGACCGGCCCGGGTTCACGATTTGCGGACCAATGCCGCCGCCTCGCGCGGGGGTCTCGGATGTCCGAGGAACGCTGGACCGGCACGCGCCGGTCCCGACGTCGAACGAGGCGCCCAGCTGGGCAGCGGCGCCGGGAGGAACGAGAGGCAATGTTCGAGATCGCTTCAACCCTGACGAGCGTGGATCCCGGGATCATCGCGCCGGCCGTCTTTGACAGCCTGCCGGACCTTGACAGCACGCAGCGAGCGGCCGCCGCCTTCGCGATCGGCATCGGTGGTCTCGGCCCGGGTCTGGGCATCGGCCTGGCGGTCCGCGGCGCGATGGAGGCCCTGGGTCGCAACCCGGAGGCCGCCGGCGACATCCGGACGACGATGATCATCGGTGCGGCGCTGGCCGAGGCCGTCGCCATCTACGCCTTCGTCATCGCCATCATCATCCTCTTCGTCTAGTCGCCGCTCCCCGGGGGGAACGGCACCGTGCGACTCGCGCGGTGCCGTCCCCCCGATCGGGAAGGACCGGGCGATCCGCACACCGCTGACGGAGTACGAATACGATGGACGCGCTCGATCAGCTTGGCATCAATGGTTGGAACCTCATCGCCCAACTCGTCGCTTTCATGCTCTTCGTCTATCTCCTCTGGCGGCTCGCGCTCGGTCCGATCGTCCGGGTGCTCGACCAGCGATCCGACCGGATCCGGGAGAGCATGGAGGCGGCCCAGCGGATGCAGTCCGAGTTGCAAGCCACCGCGGCCCGCAACGAAGAAGTCCTCTCCGAGGCCCGGCGCGAGGCCCAGCAGATCATCGTCAACGCCCGCGACGCGAGCGAGGCGACGATCGCCCGGGCTCAGGAAGAAGCCGGTCGCCAGGCCAACGAATACCTGACCCGCGCCGAGGAGACCCTGCGCCAGGAGACACAGCTGGCTCGCCAGCAGCTTCGCCAGGAGATGGCCGACCTCGTGGTCAGCGCCGCCAGTAAGATCGTCCGCAAGGAACTCGATCCGGCCAGCCAGACCCGGCTGATCCAGGAGACCCTGGCCGAGGCCAGTTCCGGCCAGAACGGGCGCCGTTAGGGCGACCGGCGCCGCGACCGGCCACAACGAGGCGCCGGGACAGGTGACGGGCGACAGTCACCGGGCCCAGGCTCGACCGGACCACGACGGGTCGCGGCGCCGATCGCTCCCCGGCCGGACCGGTGCGAGACCGCCGACCAGACGAGAGGAGACCAGGATGGCGAGCGCCGCCAAACGATACGCCCAGGCCGTCGTCGAGCTCGCCACCGAACGGGGAACCCTCGACGACTGGCAGCGGGACCTCAACGTGTTGGCCGAGTTCATGGCCCGGAAAGACATGGCGTCCCTGTTCCAGAGTCCCAACGTGCCGCGGGCCCAGAAGGAGCAGATGCTGGACACGGCCCTGGCCGGCGCCCAGCCGGAAGCCCGGAACCTGGCCATGCTACTGATCGCCCGTGAACGGCTGGCGATCGTGCCGCGCCTGGTGACGGAATTCACCAAGGCCCGGATGGTTGTCCAGGGAATCGTGATCGCCGAGGTGACCACCGCCGAACCGCTCTCTGCCCATGGAGAGATCGAGATGCGGTCCCGCCTGCAGGACATGTTTGGAAAGCAGGTCGATCTGCGCATGCACACCGACCCCGACATCATCGGCGGCCTGATCGTCCGGGTCGGCGACCAGCTCATCGACGGGTCGGTCGTCAACCAGTTGCGCGTGCTGCGGAACCGGCTCGCGACCGGGGCGGTCACGCCCTGACCGGCGAACGCCCCACCACGCGCCGGGGGACGGCTCCGGTCAGGCGGTCCGCCTAGCGCCCAGGTCCGTCACCGGGCGACAATGCGAGAGACATCGACGATCACGACGCGCGGCCCCGGGCTCCGGTGACCGGTCCGCGTCACGGGCGGCCCTTTGGGCCGTGAGGCGGCGACAGCCGCGAGAAGGTAGGGCAAGGATGGTCGTTCGCGCCACCGAGATCGGCGATATCCTGAAGCAGCAGATCGCCAACTTCCAGCAGCAGATGACGTTGACCAACGTCGGTTCGGTCATCAGCGTCGGCGACGGCATCGCCAGCGTCTACGGCCTCAGTGACGTGATGGCCAGCGAGCTGGTCGAGTTCACCAAGACCGGCACCATCGGCCTGGCCTTCAACCTGGAGGAGGACAGCGTCGGCGTCATCGTCCTCGGCGACTACCTCGAGATCGAGGAGGGCGACGAGGTCCGCTCCACCGGCGCGATCGCCTCGGTCCCCGTCGGCGATGCCCTGATCGGCCGCGTGGTCGATGCCCTGGGTCGCCCGATCGACGGCAAGGGCCCGATCTCGACGGACAAGACCCGCACCATCGAGCGGATCGCCCCGGGCGTCATCGCCCGCCAGAACGTCGACACCGCCCTCCAGACCGGCATCAAGGCCATCGACGCCATGATCCCGATCGGCCGGGGCCAGCGGGAGTTGATCATCGGCGACCGCCAGACCGGCAAGTCGGCGATCGTGATCGACACGATCATCAATCAGAAGGACAGCGGCGTCATCTGCATCTACGTCGCCATCGGCCAGAAGCGGTCGCAGGTGGCGCAGATCGTCCGTATCTTGGAAGAGAACGGGGCGATGGGGCACACCATCGTCGTGGTCGCCGCCTCGGCCGACCCGGCCCCGCTCCAGTTCATCGCCCCCTTCTCCGGCACCGCCATGGGCGAAGAGTTCATGGAGACCGGCCGGGACGCTCTGATCGTCTACGACGACCTCTCCAAGCACGCCCAGGCCTACCGCGAGGTGTCCCTCCTGGTCCGCCGCCCGCCCGGCCGCGAGGCGTACCCCGGCGACGTCTTCTACCTCCACTCTCGCCTGCTGGAGCGCTCGGCCCGGCTCTCCAACGAGTTGGGCGGCGGCTCCCTGACCTCGCTGCCGATGATCGAGACCCAGGCCAGCGACGTCTCGGCCTACATCCCGACCAACGTCATCTCGATCACCGACGGCCAGAT
>JBBJOE010000009.1:0-27681 GCA_037721765.1 Thermomicrobiales bacterium | reverse complement strand
ACGACCAGCGCGGCATAATGTCCGATCTGGGTCACGGCCAGGAACACGCAGCCCATGCTGAGGGCGCCACCCGCGATCAGAGCCCGCACCCCGAGCCGGTCCGCGACCCGGCCAGCCGCCAGCATCGCCGGGAACGACGCGATCACCGAGACGGTGATCGCCAGGCCCAACGGACCCTCCGAGACATCGAGTGCTCGCCGGAGGTCCGCCAGCAATACCTGCCAGACCCCGAACATCATCCCGAACGCCCCGAACGCGACGAACAGCATCGTCACCGGGTCAAGCTTGCCCCGCCGCGGGACGGTCCCCTCCGTCCCCTCGTCAACCGTCCCGTCGGCCTGCATCACCCGTGTCTCCCCGCCCGGTCGCGACGGTCGTCGCGGTCCGATTCGCATGGCTGGTTTGCGCCGCACTGCCCTAGACCGTCCGGGGTCCGCCCCGATCAGCGTTCAGGTCTTCCATCTCCCGGCGGAGGTCGTCCAGGTCGGCGAAGCGGCGGTAGACCGAGGCGAACCGGATATAGGCGACGTGGTCGAGTGCCTTCAGTTCCCGCAGGGCCGCCTCGCCGATCGCGCTGGATGGCACCTCGGCGGTTCCCGCCTCCAGCATCCGGGCCTCGACCCGCTGCACCAGAGTGTCGATGTCCCCCTCCCCCACCGGCCGCTTGGTCAGGGCCACTCGCAATTTCTGGCGTAGTTTCTCCGGGTTGAACGCCTCCCGGCGGCCGTCGTTCTTGACCACCACCAGCCCCGCCTGCTCGACCCGCTCGTAGGTGGTGAACCGCCGCGCGCAGGCCGGGCACTCCCGGCGGCGGCGGATCGAGTCTCCCCCGCTGAGTTCCCGGCTATCGATGACGCGGGTGTCCCGCGCCTGGCACATCGGGCACCGCATCAGTCTTCCCCACCCCGCGTTCGCCGGTCCGGCATCACCTCGCCCCGCATCCGCCCGATCCGGCTCTCGCCGGGGTCGTCCGGCCGGCGTACTGGTCGGCCAGGTAGCGGTGCGGGTACTGGACCGCCATCGACCCCTCGCCGACGCTCGACGCGACCCGCTTCACCGAGCCGCTCCGGACATCGCCGACGGCGAACACGCCGGGCATGCTCGTCTCCATCGGCATCGGCCCCCGGCCGAGATCACTCCACCGCTCGTCCCGGCCGTCGCCGAGGTCTCCCCCCGTCAGGATAAATCCCTTCTCGTCGATCGCCAGGGTGTCCGCCAGCCAATCCGTGTTCGGGTCAGCCCCGATCATCATGAAGATCGCCCCAACGTGGAGCACGTCCCGCTCCCCGGACCGGCTGTCCTCCACTTCGACCCCCTCCAGCCGGTCGGTGCCGATCAGGGCCTTGCTCTCGGTGAAGGGCCGCACCTCGATCGTCGGCAACGCCTCGATCTGGTCGATCAGGTATTGGGACATGGTGTCGGACAGCCCCTCGCGACGGACTAAGATCGTCACGTCCAACCCCGTCCGGGCCAGGAACAGGGCCGGCTGCCCGGCCGAGTTGCCCCCACCGATCACCGCCACCGCCCGGCCGAAGCATCGCCTCGCCTCCATATCGGTCGCGGCGTAGAAGACGTCGATCCCGTCGAACTCGGCCAGGCGGGCGACCGGGGGCCGCCGGTACCTCACCCCCGTTGCCACGATGACTGACCGCGCCCGGACCGCACAGGCATCGTCCAGCCCGACGACGATATCGTCGCCGTCTTGCCGCAGGCTGACCGCCTCGTGCGGCACGCTGATCCTAGTCCCGAACTTCTCGGCCTGGATGTGGGCCCGGGTCGTCAGGTCGGCGCCGGACAGGCCGGCCGGGAATCCGAGGTAATTCTCGATCCGCGACGACGTCCCAGCCTGTCCTCCTATGGCGTACTTGTCGACCACCAGGACACAGAGTCCCTCGGAGGCCGCGTTGACGGCCGACCCCAGGCCGGCCGGACCCGCCCCGATCACCACGACGTCGTAACGCTCCTCGAGGTCGGCCTTACGATCCAGCCCGATCCATTGCGCCAGTTGGGAGTTGCTCGGGTTGAGATTCGCGTGCCTCCCCTGCCAGACCAGGTACGGGTCGGGGCCAGGTTCGCCCCCGGCGCGCCGCAGGAACACCTCGGCTTCGGGGTCGGTGTCGAGATCGAGGAACGCGTGCGGCAACCGGTTCCGGGCCATGAAGGTCAACAGTCGTGTGGTGTCCGCCGAGTGCAGGCTGCCGACGATCCGGCCGCCGGTCCCCAGCTCGCTCAGGATCGCCCGCCGCAGCATGAACGCCTGCAGGATCAGGTCGCTCAACCGGGGCTCCTGCTGGATGACTTCCTTGATCGCCGGCACCGTCAACTGCAACACCCTCCCCGCCTGGCGGACGCGGGCGGTCAGGATCACGGCCTGGCCGGTCAGCATATTGAGTTCGCCGAAGAAGTGCCCCGGTCCCCTGGACGAGATCGAGCGGTCCTCGTCGGCGAGATGTTCGAGAAGTTCGACTTCTCCCTCCAGGAGCCCGAAGAAAACGCGCGACCGGTCCCCTTGGTGGAAGAGGTCTTCCCCGACCTGGACCTCCCGCTCGGAGCCATAGGTCTGGAGGACCTTGATCTGGCCCTCGGAGAGGACGGGGAACGCGGCGGCGAAGACATCCGGGGGCGTCGGCTTTCCCATCGTGAAACCCTTCGTGGTCAGGTGAACGTGGCAGGGTAGAGCGTCGGGAGGGCAAGCCGGCCACGTGGCGATGGGCCGCATCCCCGGGGACACTCCCAGACCCGGCGACACGACCCGGCGACCGGTCCACGACCCGGCGTCCGCACGGGTCGATCGGCCCGTGCCCGCCTAAGCTGGAAGGGATCCGGCCGCGTGGCCGGATCCCTCCCTGGTCGCCGTGTTGTCCAGAATAGCAAAGTCACCCGGCGATCCCACCACCCGTCCGGGTAGGCCGGGACGGCACGAGACTCATCCCAGCGCGACACGATCGGCCCTGGGACCATGCACCTTCGGACCTGCCAGCACCGGGATTGCGCCCTACCGATCCCGCAAGAATCGGATCACGGAGGGTTCCTCGTCCCAATTGTCCTCGGGCATCACCGGCGCGGGGGGTTGGGGTCGAGCCGCGACCTGAGGAGACGGATGGGAGATGGGGGGCGTGCCTGTCCGGGGCAATCTGTCCCGATCACGGTCCCGATCCGAATACCGGTCGCGATCCACCGGCGCCGGGGTGGCGGTGAGGCGCTCGCGGTTGAAGACCCGGCCGTGCGAGTACCCGTCGGGGCGCTCGTCGAAGCCGGTCGCGATCAGGGTGATCATCACCCCGTCGCCCAGCGATTCGTCGATGCTGGTGCCGTAGATGATCTCGGCGTCCTCGTCGGCGGCCGCCCGGATGATGTCGGCCGCCTCGCTGGTCTCGACCAGGGTCAGGTTGCTGCCGCCGGTCACGTTGTAGAGGACCCCCGTCGCGCCCTGGATGCTCATCTCTAGCAGGGGGCTCTCGATCGCTTCCCGGGCGGCGTCGATGCAGCGGTTCTCGCCACTGCCATACCCGATCGCCATCAGGGCCGACCCGGCGTTCTCCATGATGGTCTTCACGTCGGCGAAGTCGAGGTTGATGATGCCGGGCTTGGTGATCAGGTCGGAGATCCCGGCGATGCCCTGCCGCAGCACGTCGTCGGCGATCTGGAACGCGTCGCTGATCGAGGTCTTCGGATCGACCATCTGGAGCAACCGCTCGTTCGGGATCGTGATCAGGGCGTCGACCACCTCCCGCAGGGCCTGGATCCCCTCCTCGGCCGAGCGCCGCCGCTTGGCGCCCTCGAACTCGAACGGTCGGGTCACCACGGCCACCGTGAGAGCACCGGCCTGCTTGGCCAGCTTGGCGATGGTCGGCGAGGCCCCGGTCCCCGTCCCGCCGCCCATCCCGGCGGTGATGAAGATCATGTCGGCGCCGCGCATCAGCCCGGCCAACCCCTCGGCGCTCTCCTCGGCCGCCCGCTCGCCGACGGCGGGACGCCCGCCGGCGCCGAGCCCCTTGGTCAGCTTGTCGCCGATCCGGACCGCCGTCGGGGCCTCGTTGTTGAGGAGGGCCTGGGCATCCGTGTTGACCGCGACGAACTCGACGTTCTCGACTCCGGCCCGGATCATCCGGTTCACCGCGTTGCCCCCACCGCCGCCGACCCCGATCACCTTGATCCGGGCGAAGGACGAGAAGAGGTGCTCCTCCGGCTCGTCGTCAGGCTCGACCCCGCCGACCGGCTGCCCGCCGCGACCCCCCTGCGCCATCGTCTCGGCGAGGGGCATCGACTGGGATTGGGTTTGCGCCTGCTGGGACCGTCCGGCCGTGGCGACCCGCGTCGCCGGTGCCGGGGACTCAACCTTCGGGGACGTGGTCGATACCGGGGGCTGCCGCGCCTGTCCCCCGTCGTCGTCGAAGGGCTCATCATCGACCGGGAGCGAGGGCTCGGGCTGACCTGGCCGGGGGACTCCACCCCCATGGACCCGGATTCCCGCTGGCCTGCCAGACCCTCGTCCACGGTTCTGCATCGCGCTCCCCCACATCGGCCTTAGAGGTGATCGGGAGGCCCGCCGGATTGGGACCCGGCACTCCCGGGAGCGCCAATCGCCCCCGGCTGCCAGATCCCCGGTCCCGGTCGAGCGGGCACACGTTCAGTCCCGGCCTTCGCCGGTTCGTCGCCCGTCGTCCCGACCACTCGCTCCGCGGGAGTATAGCACGGTGTCCCGGGCGGTCCCGCGACGGCGTTGTTGTCGTCTACCGCGTCCCACCTTGGCCTGGCCCCCCCGCGCGACGGCTTCCCTTATCCCTCCGGTCAGCGGCGGCGCTCGGCGTGACGGGCCCGGGCAAGTTCGACCAGGCGGGCGACGAGGTCCGGCAGCGGCATCCCGCTCGCCGCCCACAGCCGCGGGTACATGCTGATCGCGGTGAAGCCGGGCAGTGTATTGACCTCGTTGACCAGTACCCGGCCGCTCTCCCGCTCCAAGAAGAAATCGACCCGGGCCAGGCCGGCCAGGTCCAGCGCGGCGAAGGCGGCGACCGCCAGTCGCGAGATCTCCCCCGCCTCATCTGCCGTGAGGTCGGCCGGCACGATCAGGGCGGAGTCGTCGCTGACGTACTTCGCCGCGTAGTCGTAGAACTCGCCCGCCGGCACGATCTCCCCGGCCACCGAGGCCACCGGCGACTCGTTCCCCAGCACCGCCACCTCGATCTCCCGGGCATCGAGCCCGGCCTCGACCACGATCCTCCGGTCGTACTGGCAGGCCAGCGACATCGCGGCCCCGAGTTCACCCGCGTCGTGGACCTTGGACACCCCGACGCTCGACCCCATGTTGGCCGGTTTCACGAAGCACGGATACCCCAACTCCGACTCGACCCGCTCCCCGACCACGATGGGATCGGTCTCCCAGTCCGCCCGCGACACCGCCAGCCACGCCCCCTGCGGGATGCCGGCCCCGGCCAGGACGACCTTGGCCATCGCCTTGTCCATCGCCACCGCCGACCCCAGCACCCCGGACCCGACGTAGGGCACCCGGGCCAGTTCGAGCATCCCCTGGACGGTGCCGTCCTCGCCCCGGGGCCCGTGCAGCACCGGGAACACGACGTCGACCCCGCTCAGCGCCGACCCCGAGAGCCCGACCTGGCCCGGCTCCACGACCACCAACGCCTCCCCCGTCACCGGGCCGGTCACCTCGTCCTGCCCGGGGTGGGCATCCCCCGGCAGCGCGAACAGCGGCGAGTGGGCCGTCAACTGGCCGAACACCCCCTCGCCCGAGAACCACGCCCCCTGCCTCGTGATGCCCACCGGGACCACCTCGAACCGCTCCGGGTCCAGCGCCCCCATCACCGTCTCTGCCGATCGGAGCGAGACATCGTGCTC
This sequence comes from Thermomicrobiales bacterium, assembly GCA_037721765.1. GTDB lineage: Bacteria > Chloroflexota > Chloroflexia > Thermomicrobiales > UBA6265 > JACCVE01. Next base: position 21,825 of record JBBJOE010000009.1, on the reverse strand, counting down.
GTCCGATTCCCCCCCGAACAGCACGGCCACCCGCACCCTGCCGCCCGCTCCCGATCCCTGTCCCCGCGTCATGTCCGCGCTCCCCGCTCGCCCGCATCGATGCCATGCTTACCCCGGCCGGGCGGATCACCGATCTCCTCCACCTCCTGGCGCAGGTCGATCCCGGATCGCTCCCGGACCCGATCCCGCGCCGTGGCGATGAGTTCCCGGACCTGGTCCGCCGTCGCCCCGCCGTCGTTGATGACCCAGTTGGCGTGCTTGGGCGAGAACCGCGCCGCCCCGACCGCGAAGCCCTTCATCCCCGCCTCCTCCAGCAACCGCCCCGCGTAGTCGCCGGGCGGATTGGCGAACGTGGACCCGGCGCAGGCCCCGGTCGGTTGCGTCGCCTTGCGGAACCGGGCGTGCTCGTCAGCCAGGGCGACCAGCGCCTGCCGGTCCCCCCTCGGCAATCGGAACTCCGCCCAGAGCACGTGCTCGCCACGGGGCCGGACCCGCGCCTTGATCGAGGTCATCCGGTAGGTCGCGGCGAGCGAGGATCCCGGTCGCCGCTCCGTCAGACCGTTGTTGTGGATGACGACGACATGGCTGAGGGTGTCCTTGAGCTCCGACCCGTGAGCCCCGGCATTGTTAACGGTCGCCCCGCCGACCGTGCCGGGCAGGCCGACGGCCCAATCCAGCCCCCCCCACCCCCGCTCGGCGGCGTGGCGACCGACCCACGACAGGGGCGCCTGGGCGGCGACGCGGAGGACGACGTGGTCCCCGTGTTCCTCGACCTCGACCAACCCCTCGGTCCGTTCCCCCGGTGTCCGGGCCAGGATCGTCAGGCCCCGCACCCCGGCGTCACCGACCAACAAGTTGCTGCCCCCTCCGATGACCGTCACCGGCAACCTCTCCCCGGCCGCCCAGACCAGCGCCCGGCCAAAGACGTCCGGCGTCGCCGCCCGGACCAGATAATCGGCCGGACCGCCCACCCGCCAGGTGGTGTGCAGCGACATCGGCGAGTCTCGCAGGATGGTGAGCGGGGGATCGCCGGGGACGGAGATGGGGGGAGGCCCGGCCGGACGCCTCCGCTCGCCGCGGGCGGCCCCGGCGGCCCGGGGATTGGACCCGGCCGAGACGTGCCGCTGTCCAGAGCCACCATCCGGCGAAGGATCACTACCCACGGCGCCGGCCAACGCCCGCAGGAGCGGCGGTCCGGCCGCGGTCACCGTCCCCGCACCGAGGGTCAGAATCACGTCACCCGCCCGCGCGGTATGCCGGAGTAACCTGACCGCTTCCTCCGGTCCGGCCGCGACGGTCGCCCCCGGCACCAGGGCCGCCAGCGACGCGGCCGAGACCCCCAGGTCATCGGTCTCCCGAGCGGCGTAGATCGCCAGCACCATCGCCAGGTCGGCCGTTGCCAGGGCGGCGGCGAAGGGGTCGAGCAGGGCCTTTGTCCGGCTGAAGGTGTGGGGCTGGAAGACCGCTACCACCCTTCGCCCCGGCCACCGGTCCCGGGCCGCCGCGACCGTCACCCGGATCTCGCTCGGGTGGTGGGCGTAGTCATCGACCACCGTCACGCCCGCCGCCTCGCCCAGCACATCGAACCGCCGCCCGACCCCCCTGAACGTCCCCAGCGCGGCCGCCGCCTCGGTCGATCCGTGCCCGAGCGCGACCAAGGCGGCCAGCGCCGCCGCCGCGTTCAGGGCGTTGTGGTGCCCCGGCACCGCCAGGATCATCCGCACCGCCCGCCCGTCTGGCCCGGTCACCCGCCAATCGGCCCCGTCGCGGGCCAACGACCAATCGAGGTCCTCCCCGGCACCGAAGGTGACGACCGTCACCCCGGGGCGCCCGAGCGCGTCCCGCACTCGCAGGCAGCCCGGGTCGTCCCCGGCCACGACCAGCGTGCCGCCCGGCCGGACATTGACCACGAAGCGGACGAAGGCGGCGTCGTAGGCGGCCTGGTCGGGGAAGATGTCCGGGTGGTCGAAATCGATGTTGGTGATGATCGCCAGGTCCGGCGCCAGGCTGAGAAAGGAGTAGTCATACTCGTCGGCCTCGACGACCATCTCCGCGCCGCCGCCCGGCGCGGCGTTGGTCCCCAACCCGTTCACCGTCGCCCCGATCGCGAAGGTCGGGTCGGCTCCCAGCTCCAGCAGCGCGGCGACCAGCATCCCGCTCGTCGTCGATTTTCCATGCGATCCGGCAACGGCCACCGAGCGAAACCGCGACGCCAGCGCCCCGAGCAGCACCGCCCGTTTTATGACCGGCACCCCGGCGGTGCGGGCGGCGGCGACCTCCGGGTTCTCGGCCCGGACCGCCGCCGTCATCACCACCAAGTCCGCGCCGCTCGCGGGCTCGACGTCTCCGTGCCCGATCTTGACCGCGATGCCGAGTCCCGCCAGCGCCGCCACCCCGTCGGAGGCGTGGCTGTCGGACCCGGTGACGACGTAGCCAGCGGCGTGGAGGATGCGGGCCAGGCCGCTCATCCCCGCCCCGCCGATCCCGACGAAGTGGACCCTCGCCGGCGGGTCGGGCAAGGCGAATCCCGCGTCCTCGATCCCCCCGGTGTCCACCGTCATCCCGCCGGCCCCGACCGCGCCGATCCGCACCTCGTCAGCCCTTGCCATGGTCGTATCCATCCCGTCACTCACCGGCGGAATGGTCCCCCGGATGCGGCGACTCACCCGTGGTCCCCGGTTCCGCCCTCACCGGTTCCCCGTCTCCGGCCAGGTCCGCCACCGCCCGCCGGAACCGCTCACCCCGGTCGAACTCGTCTCGGAACAGGCCGAAACTGGCGCAGCCGGGCGAGAGCAACACCACGTCCCCCGGCCCGGCCATCCCGGCGGCCGCCCGGACGGCCGCGCCCATCTCGTGATGGACCGGCGGCGCCGGTGCGCCCGGCCGGGCGGCGACGAGCATCGGCAGGAGCCGGTCCGTCGCGGTCCCCGCCAGCAGGGTCACGCTCGCCGCCCGGCCGACCGCCGCCACCAGGGGCGCCAGGTCGAGGCGCTTGTCGGCGCCCCCGGCGAGGAGATGCACCCGGCGGCCAGCCAGCGCGTCCATCGCCGCCGCCGCCGCCGCCGGTGCGGTCGCCGCCGTATCGTTGACGAAGGACACCCCGTCCCGCTCGGCCACGGGCTCCAGGCGGTCTCGCACTCCTCCGAAGCTTGCCAGCCCGGCCGCCACCGCCTCCGGCGTCGCCCCCCGGCACAGCGCCGCCGCCATCGCCGCCAGGGCGTTCGCCGCCCCGTGGGCCCCGGCAAGGGCGAGGCCTCCCGGTCGATCGAACGTGACCTCGTCCTCCCCGACCCGCCACAGCAGCTTATCCCCCGCTGCCCAGGCCCCTGCCCCGCCACGGTCGGCGGTGGCGAATGGCACGACCCTGCCCCCGGTGACGTCGGACGCCGCCCACGCCTCCGGGTCGGCCCTGTTCACGATCGCCACGTCCTCTCGCCCCTGGTGGGCGACGAGTCCCCGCTTGACCCCGGCGTAGTCGGCGAACCCGTCGTAGTGGTCCAGGTGGTCCTCGTGGACGTTTGTGATGACCGCGATGGCCGGCGAGATGCCATGTTCGATCAGCCCTTCCACCTGCCAGCTCGACAATTCCAGCACGACCGGCGTCCCCACGCCGATCCGCCCCAGTTGGCCAAGGGCCGAGACGCCCATGTTGCCCGCCAGCACCGTCGATGCCTCCCACTCTCGCAGCATCGCCGCGCAGAGGCTCGCGGTGGTCGTCTTGCCCTTGGTACCGGTGATCCCGATCACCGGGGCCGGACAGTGGCGCAGGAACAGGCTCATCTCCATCTCGACCGGTACGCCGCTCGCCCTGGCCACCCCCAGCATCGCCGCCCGGCGAGGCACTCCCGGGTTGCGGACGACCAGGTCGGCCCCCGCCGGCCGGAAGTCCTCCTCCCGGTGACCGCCCAGCACGTAGCGGATCGGCAACCCCGCCAGCGCCGCCAGCGACTCGCCCAAAGCCGTATCTGGCTGCCCGTCGGTGACGGTGACCCGGGCGCCCCGCTCGATCAGCCACCGGCTGACGCCGACCCCGCCACCCCGGGTGCCGAGCCCCATCACCGTGACCCGCTTGCCGTCCAGATCCATGCCACGATCAGTCATGCGTCGTCACCGTGTCTCCCACCGTCTCCGCGGCACCCCGCCCGAGCCGCCGCCCGGGGCCCGTCATAACAGGGCCAGGGCGACGCCGATCAGGCCGGACATCATCCCCAGCATCCAGAACCGCATCGTCACCTGCGTCTCAGACCAACCGCTCATCTCGAAGTGGTGATGGAGCGGCGCCATCTTGAACAGGCGCTTGCCCTTGGTCGCCTTGAAGTAGCCGACCTGGAGCATCACCGACACTGTCTCGGCGATGAACACGCCGCCGACGATCGGTAATAGCAGCCATTGACCGGTCATGAAGGCGGCCGTCGCCAACGATGCCCCGAGGGCCAGCGACCCGGTGTCCCCCATGATCACCTGGGCCGGGTTGGCATTGAACCAGATGAACCCCATCAGGGCTCCGACCATGGTGAAGCAGAACGTGACCACCCCGACCTGGCCCTGGACGTAGGCGATGATGCCGTAGGACACGAAGGCGATCGCGGCCGTGCCGGGGGCCAGTGTGTCGAGTCCGTCGGTGAAGTTGACCGCGTTCGCCGTGCCGATGATCACCACGGCCGCGATCACCGGATAGACCACGCCAAGGTCCCACTGCCCGCCGAGGAACCATTGGCCCGCGAACGGGACATAGATGTGGTGGAGGCCCAGGCCGATCGGCTCGGGCAGGTACAGGACCAGGGCCGCCACCGCGCCGAAGACGGTCAACCATGCGAACTTGAATCGGGCGGTCATCCCAGACTTGCTGCCCCCGACCAGGTTCATCCGGTCATCGACCGCCCCGAGGAACCCAGCCGCGAGCAGCACCCCGATCGGCAGTAACATCGACAGCCGCCCGGCCACGTTGAAAACGCCGGTGATGAACACCACCGAGAGAGCGATCATGATCCCGCCCATCGTCGGGGTACCGGTCTTGACCAGGTGAGTCTGGGGACCGTCGATCCGGACCTGCTTGCCGATCTTCTTCAGCCGCAAGATGGTCACGATCGGCCGCCCGATGATCACGGTGACCAGGAACGACAGCCCCGCCAGGGCCAACGACACGGCCATGTTCTCGGCCGGGTCTGTCGGCATCACGCTGCCGAGCCACGGGACCAACACGTCGCCGGAGTTCACGAGCCCGACCCCTCGCCGGCGGCCGCGGGGGACGTGGCCGCGGCGGCCGTCCCGGCCGGGTCCCCGACATCGGGTCGCAGCGCCGTGACGATGTCCTCCATCTCCAGCCCCCGAGACCCCTTCAGCAGCACCACGTCGCCGTCACGCAGCGTGTCGAGCAGGTAGCGCGTGAGATCCGCCCGCTGGTCGAGGTCGAACGAGATCACCTCGGGTGGGGCACCGCCGACGTCCTCGGCGTTCAAGGCCGCGGCCTCGGCGGCGATGATCCGGGCCAGTGGGCCGTAGGTGACCACGATGTCGGCCACCTGGCCCGCCCGCCGCCCGACCAAGCGGTGTTCCTCCTCCGCCAGCGACCCCAGCTCCCGCATGTCCCCCAGCACCGCGATCGCTCGCGCCGGTCGAAGTTCCCCCAGCAAGCCCAGGGCCGACAGGACCGACGGGGTGCTGGCGTTGTAGGTGTCGTCGATCATTCGGGAGCCGTTCGGCCCGGGCAAGACCAGCAGGCGGACCTGGACCGAGGGGTCCCGCAGGCCGACCAGCGCCTCCGGGATCGCCATCCCCATCGCGTGCCCGGCGGCGATTCCCGCCAGGGCCAGGTGGACCGCGTGGCCCGCGACCAGCGGCACCTTGGCGTGGACGGTCTCGCCGCCGAAGTGGAGCCGGAAGGTCGTCCCCTCAAGGGCCTCGCTCACGACCCCATCGGCCCGGATGGTGGTGTCTGGGTCAAGGCCATAGGTGATCACCCGGGCCCCGGTCCGGCCAGCCATCGCCCGCACCCGGGGATCGTCGCCGTTCAGGATGGCGGTCCCATTCGGGGGCAAGGCGGCGACAAGTTCGGCCTTCGTCTCGGCAATCGCCTCGATGGTGCCCATCCGCTCTAAGTGGACCGGATAGACGTTCGTCACCACCCCGATCACGGGCTTGGCGATCTTCGCCAGTAGGGTCAACTCGCCGTGGGCATAGGCCCCGCCCATCTCCAGGACGGCCACCTCGTGTTCCGGCCCGACCTCCAGCAGGGAAAGGGGCAAGCCGATCTCGTTGTTGAGGTTGCCCGGGCTGCGGTAGGTCGTGAACCGGTGGGCCAGGACGGTGGCGATGACCTCCTTGACACTGGTCTTGCCGACGCTCCCCGTCACCCCGATCACCGTCAGCCGGTCGCCCAGCCGGGCCCTATGGGCCGTTGCCAGATGCTGCAGCGCCGTCGTCGGGTCATTGACCACGAGCAGCGGCAGGCCGACCCGATGGTCACCGTCCGCCCAGGTCCGCCCGACCAGGGCGGCGCCCGCGCCGCGCCCGGCGGCATCGGCGACGAAGTCGTGTCCGTCGAACCGCTCGCCTCGGATCGCGATGAACAGGTCGCCCGGTTCGACCTTTCGCGCGTCGCGCTGGATCGTGGCGAATGCGACCCCGGCGTCAAGGTCGCCTCGGACCTCCGCGCCCGCGTCGGCGACCAAATCCGCCAGTCGCACCGGTCTCATCGCCGCCCCCCCAGACCGACGGACCGGCTCGCGTCCCACGCACCGTCCCCACCCGCCGCCCGTGCCGGGATCGGGTGTTCGGTCCGCTCGGCGACCCGCAGCGTCGCGCTCCGGCTGCGCGGGTTCGCCAGTCGCTCCACCTCGTCAGCCCGGACGCTGCCCCCGACCTTGCGCAGCGCGGGCCGGGCGTCGCAGGTACAGACCGGCATCTCGGGCGGGCAGGTGCAGGTCGCACTGCGCTCGGTGATGAAGCGTTTCACGATCCTGTCCTCCAATGAATGAAACGAGATCACCGCCAGCCGACCCCCTGGCCGCAGCGTCATCACCGCACCCTGAAGTCCGGCGTGGAGGGCGACCAACTCGTCGTTCACGGCGATCCGCAGCGCCTGGAACGACCGGGTCGCCGGGTGGGTCGGCGCCCCCCGCCTGCCCCCGACGGCCGCCTCGATGGTCGCCGCCAGGGCAGCGGTCGTCGTGATCGGGCGCCGGTCGCGGGCGGCCACGATCGCCCGGGCGATCCGCCGCGAGCGGGACTCGTCACCGTAGCGAAACAAGATCGTCGCCAGCGCTTCCGCGTCGAGCTCGTTGACGAGGGTCGCGGCCGACTCGCCGCGGGTCGGGTCGAACCGCATGTCGAGCGGCCCCTCGAACCGGAACGCGAATCCCCGGTCGGCCGCGTCCAATTGGAACGACGACATTCCCAGGTCGAGCAGCACCCCGTCCAGCGGCGTGGCGCCATGGTCGGCCGCGACATCGGCCAGCGCCGCAAAATTGGCGTGGGCGGGGGTCAACCGCCCCCGATAGGCAAGTGACCCGGCCAACGCCTCGGCCCGGGCCACCGCCGCCGGATCGGCGTCGAGGGCCAGTACGGTGCCATCCGGCGCGGCAGCGTCCAGGATGGCCCGGGTATGCCCGCCACCGCCGAACGTCCCGTCCAGGTAGCGACCACCCGCAACGACCCGCAGCCCGCCGAGGCTCGGCCCTAGCAGTACCGGTGCGTGCCCGGCCGCCCCATCCGACAGGCCGCCCACTCCCTCCACCGGAGCGTGGGATACCGACTTGTCCTCCGACGCGTCGGCGAGCGATGGGGGGTGTACGGACCGGATCGTTCCCATGCCCCTAAGCATACCCGCCTGTGCCCAACCGGCACCGCGCCGACCCGGACGACCCACTGACCCACGCCGATCTCACCCCACATTGCCCCTCAGCCCCGCGTCTTCCGACTTCCGACTTCCGACTGACCCTACAGAACACCCGATCGGATTCCTCGCCCTGACCCCTTGTCAACGAACGCGTGTTCTGATAGAGTACGGACAGTCGCCCCGAACGTGTGTTCTCTCTTGGAGGTTGCCATGTTCCTCGGTTGGTACGACCCCGACAAGGCTTTCCCGACCGCGTCCAAGGTCCGCGAGGCGGCCGATCGCTACACCCAGAAGTTTGGCACCCCGCCCAAGTCCTGTCTCACCAATGTCCTCGACGCGACAGAGGTCGCGAACGACCCGTCCCTGACCGGGATCGAGATCCGGGGTGTCAACTACGTCCCCCGCTTCACCTACTACGTCGGCGTCGATGACGTCATCATGGACGTCGGGCCCATCGAGGACCCTGGCGCCCTCGGCGTCGCCGCCTGACCAGCCCCGGGCCGGGCACCGACCCACGATCGCGAGATCGACGGATCGACTCGATCTCCGAGCGGAGCGCGCGTTCCTGTCCGTCCCATACTCCCGCCCGCCGCCCTTTCGGACCACGCGGGTTCCAGCTCGTCAGGCGCCGGGCCGTCGCTCCGGCGCCCGGTTGCCCTGGCCGGTGGGGGCCAGCCCTCACGCCGGCACTGTCGGCACCGGGTGATGCCACCCGCATCCGACGACGGCCACGTTGGGTCACGACCCGGCGATCCCGGCAGCGGTCCGGGGGGGGGCGGGGGGCCGGTCGGTGGCCCCCGGCCCCGTGGCGGCCCCCCGACCCCCCCCCGGGCCCCCCCCCCCGGGGGGGCCCCGGGGGGCGGGGGGGGGGGGCCCGGGCCCGGCCCCCCCGCCCCCGCCTCGACCAGCACCGCGGTGATGGTCCCGGGCCGGTGGGCGGCGACGGTATTCTCCATCTTCATCGCCTCGACCACGCAGACCCCCTGCCCCGCCTCGACGGTCTCCCCGGTCTCGACCAGCACCCGGACCACCGTGCCCTGGACCGGACTCGGCAATGTCGGCTCGTCCGGGTCAGCCCCGGAGCCCGTGCCGGCCCCGAGCCGATCCCGTTTGGTCGTCCGCACCGGGCGCCTCGCCCCGGCCGCCGGTGGCGACGAGCCACCATCCTGGCGCACCCAGACGGTGAGACGTCGCCCGCCGACCTCGACCACGACCTGCCGGTACTCCGGTGCCGCATCGCCACCGCCGCCCGGCTCCCCGGCGGCATCGGCCGGCGGCGGCAACACCTCCGGAAAATCGGTCAGGAACGCGGTCGTCGTCTCGCCCCGCCCGAATGCCGGGTGGGCCATCAGCAGGCGATGGAACGGCAGCGTGGTCGGCACCCCCTCGACCGTCGTCTCGGCCAGCGCTCGCGCCATCCTGGCCACCGCCCCGGCCCGGTCGCGGCCGTGGGCGATCACCTTGGCGATCATCGAGTCGTACTCCGGCCGGATCTCGCCCGGCCCGTCGATCGCGGCATCGACCCGCACCCCGATCCCCATCGGCGGCCGGAACAAGGTCACGTGCCCAGGCACCGGCCGGAAATCCCGCCCCGGGTCCTCGGCATTGACCCGGCACTCGATCGCGTGGCCGCGGGAGACGATGTCGCCCTGTCCGAATGACAATGGCCGGCCCATCGCCACCCCCAGTTGTTCAGCGACCAGGTCGATCCCCGTCACTATCTCCGTCACCGGATGCTCGACCTGGATACGGGTGTTCATCTCCAAGAAATAGAACGCGCCGCCAGCGTCGAGCAGGAACTCGATCGTCCCCGCCCCCCGGTAATCCACGGCCCGGGTCAGCGCCACCGCCGCCTCGTCGAGGCGCCGCCGCAGGTCCGGCGAGACTGCCGGGGACGGGCTCTCCTCGACCAGCTTTTGGTGCCGGCGCTGGATCGAGCACTCCCTCTCCCCCAGGCTGACCACCGCGCCGTGACCATCGGCGAACACTTGGACCTCGATGTGGCGCGGCCGGTCGATGTAGCGCTCGACATAGATGGCCGGGTTGGCGAAGTAGCGGGTCGCCTCGCCGCTGGCTCCCTCGAACGCCGCCGCGACCTCCCCCTCGTCCCGCGCGATCCGGAACCCCCGCCCCCCGCCCCCGCCGGACGCCTTCAGCGCGATCGGGTAGCCATGCTCCGCGGCCCAGCGGGCGGCCGTCGCCGCGTCCGGGACAGGGTCGGCGGTCCCCGGGACGATCGGCACCCCGGCCACCCGGGCGATCTCCCGGGCCCGGACCTTGTCCCCCATCGCCGCGATCGCCTCGGCCGGCGGGCCGACGAAGACGATCCCCGCGCCTTCGCAGGCGGCGGCGAAGGCCGCGTTCTCGGCCAGGAAACCGTACCCGGGGTGGATCGCGTCCGCGCCCGACCGCCGGGCGACGTCGATGATCGCGTCGGCCCGCAGGTAGGGTAGTGTCTCCCCGCCAGTGACTCCGGCCTCGCCGATCCGGTAGGCGTCATCGGCCAGCCGGACGTGGCGGGCGTCCTCCTCCCCAGGGCCATAGATCGCCACGGCCGGCATCCCCGCCTCGTGGCAGGCGGCGATGATCCGGCAGGCGATCTCGCCCCGGTTGGCAACCACGACCCGGCCGATCATCCGCCCACTCCTTGTGCCGTCATCTCACTCGTCCGGCGGATGATACTGCCCCGGGACGCCCGTCCGCCCCGACGGCGTCCCGGCGTCGTCGCGACCCGCTCCATGGCGCGTCGGCCAGCGGCGACCGGTGTATCATCAACCCGATGATGGCGAGCGGCCCGCGTCTCGCCGACGACGTGTGCGGACCGGCGCCCCGCGATCCCCGCCGCGCACCACCCTTGGACCGTCCCCGCCCATGCGATCCCGACCACACGCCCCCCGCCAGAGTGGACGGGCCGACCGAGCCGGGCGGACCGGCCCCGCCGTTAAGAACCGCCCCGTCGGTCCCGCCAAGGCGAGAGGGACGTCCCCGGCAATGGTCGAAACGGCCGCCCCTGGCCCGGGCGCCCCGGCCTCGCCCATGAGGGGCGACGTGGCCTCCGGGACCACCGGCGCCGCGTCCACCCGAAGCAAGGATGGGAAGGCGTGGGGCTCCGTGATAGACCGCGCGCGTCCCGGCGACCCCGCGGCGCGGCGCACCGCCCGGCCGACCGCCCCCGGCCGGACGAACGCCCCGCCTCGGACGGCGCCATTCCGCGACTCCGCCGTCGGTTCCCTCGTCCGGGCCCATCCCACTGCCTGCCTCGTCCTGGCCTGTTATGCCCTCGCGGCGATCGTCGTCCCGACCCTGACTGCCGCCCCCGTCAGCGACGATTGGGTCTACAGCCGCTCGGTCGAGATCTTGCTGCGGGAGGGAGACCTGCGGGTCCTCGACCTCTCGGTCATCACCCTGCTCTTCCAAGTTGCCTGGGGCGGCTTCTTCTCCCTACTCTTCGGCCTGTCGTTCGGGGCGATGCGTCTCTCGACCGTCGTCCTCACCGCCCTGAGTGGGGTCGCCTTCTACGCCATGCTCGGCCAACTCGCCGTGCCCCGACCCCGGGCCGCCCTCGGCACCGCCGTCTACCTCTTCAACCCGCTCGCCTTCGTCCTCGGCTTCAGCTTCATGACCGACCCGCACTTCGCGGCGACGCTGGTCATCTCCATGGCCCTCACGGTCCGGGGCCTCCGCCCGGACGCCCCTTCCCGCCAGGCGACGATCCTCGGCTCCGTGGTCGCCGCCGGGGCCGTCCTGGTCCGCCAGCAAGGCGTCCTGATCCCCTTCGCCGTGGTCCTCTACCTCCTGGCCGCCCGTCGCCTCCGGCCCGACCGGGCCGGGGTCCGGCTGTTGCTCGACATCGTCGCCATCCCCGCCGCCACCACCGTCGCCTACTACGTCTGGCTCTTCTTCTTCCACGGCGTTCCCGAGCAGCAGGACGCCTTCCTCGACCAGGTCTTCGGCGCCGGGATCGGCGGCAGTTGGCAACTCGTCCGGCTGATGACCGTGATCGAGATGGTCTACATCGGCTTCATCATCCTGCCCCTGGTCCTCGGCACCCTCGTCGGTACCCGTCACCTCGTCCGGCGCTCCGCCCGCCCGGGTAGGAACGATCGCCCGGGGCGAACCTCACCGTCGCGGCGAACCCGTCCCTCGTGGCGAGCGACGCTCTCGCGGCGGCCGAGCCCCGTGCGACGACCCGGTCTCATCCGGCATCCCGGTCTCCCCGGAGCCCTCTTCCTCGGGGCGTGGGTGGTCGTCCTCGCGGCCGGCCTCGTCTGGTTCGCGGGTGGCCCGGCCGGCTTCGGCCCGCTCCGGATGCCCTACGTCTCCCAGTTCGTCGGTCTACATGGTCTCGGCCCCTCGGACCTCTGGGGCGGCCGGCCCTGGCTGACCGAGGACGGCATCCGGGTCCAGGACCTCTGGACCTACGCCTCGGCCCTCGGCTCCCTGGTCTTCGCCGTGACGATCGCCCGCCGGTTGGGTGATCCCCGGTCGCCGGACCGGGCCGGGGCGGCCCTCGTCGCTGTCATCGGCCTCTGGCAGGTGGTCGGCGTCCTGCCACCCTCCTTCCACTTCAGGACCTGGATCATCTCGGTCGACCGCTACCTGCTGCCCCTGCTGCCGGTCGCCATCGCCCTGTTCCTCTGGTCGGTACGAGGAGTCCGATTCTCGGCCCCGATCGCCTGGGTCGCGATCGCGGCCGTCGGCGTCTACTCGATGGTCGCCACCAGGGACTTCCTCGTCTTCCAGGACGCCACCTGGGAATTCGCCGCCTACGCCCAGGAGGAGATCGGCGTCCCGCTGACCCGCCTCGACGCCGGATCATCCTGGGACGGCTACCACCTCTACGAGTTCTCGGCCGCCAACGCCATCCCCCAGCAGTCGCCCGGCGGCCCCTGGTGGACCCACCTCTTCGCCACCGCCACCGACTCCAGCTATGTCATCACCAGCGTCATCGGCACTCCCCCCGGCTACCAGGTCATCGCCTGGACCGAGTATTCGTCGTGGCTCCACGACCGGCCGGTCTATCTCTTCCTGATGCAGCGGATCGAGATGGGCCCGCCCCCGGCCTAGCGCGATTGGCCGAAGCCCGAGCTCGGGGCACCCAACGGCCTGGCCAGCGGGATACGTGTATCATGCCTGGCGGCAACGTGACCACCGCGACGGGGAGAGTGGGGCAGCGGGCATGTGGAACGGGAAGACGGTCTCCGTCGTGCTGGGGACCTACGCCGAGCGGGACTCGATCCGCGAGGTGATCGAGGGCTACTTCGCCACCGGGGTCGTCGACGAGGTTCTGGTCGTCAATAACAACGCCCAAGCCGGGACCAAAGAAGAGGTCGAGCGAACGCCCGCCCGCCAGGTCTTCGAGTCGCGGCAGGGCTACGGCTGGTCCTATCGGCGCGGCATCGCCGAGGCCTCCGGCGACATCCTGGTCCTGGCCGAACCAGACGGCACATTCCTCCCCCGCGACATCCTCAAGCTCCTCGTCTACAGCGACGACTGCGACGCCGTCTTCGGCACCCGCACCACCCGCGAGCTGATCTGGCGCGGCGCCAACATGGGATTCTTCCTCAAGTGGGGCAACTGGGCCGTCGCCAAGCTGGTCGAGGTCCTGTTCAACACCAGTCACCTGAGCGACGTCGGCTGCACCTATCGCCTGTTCACCCGACAGGCGATCGCCATGGTCGAGGACCAGTTCACCGTCGGCGGCAGCCACTTCGGCCCCGAACTGATGCTGTTGACGATCGCCTCCGGCGCCCGCATCGTCGAGGTCCCGGTCAACTACCTCCCCCGGGTGGGGGTTTCCTCCGTCACCGGCGACCTGCGCAAGGCGGTGGTCCTGGGCCTCCAGATGATCGTCTTCATCGTCCGGTTCCGCCTCCGAACCGCCGGCCGGGCCCGTCCCCCCGCCGGCCACCGGACACCACCGGCGACCGCCACCACGGCGACCGCCACCACGGTGACGACCACGACCACCACCGCGCGGACCACCGGAGGCGAACCATCCTAATGTCTCCTCCTCCCCCCTCCACCGCCTCGCGGCACCGCCCCGCCGGGTCGCCCCCGATCGGCCTGGCCGCGGGCGCCACCGATTTCGACACGGTCGCCGCCGAGTACGACGAGAGCCTCCCGGGCCACGTCGTCGCCCATTACATTCGCAAGCGAGTCCTCTACATCGCCGCCCACACCGAGCCCGGCACAGCCCTCGACCTGGGCTGTGGCACCGGCACCCTGGCCCGCGCCGTCGCCGCCGAGGGCTATCGCGTCACCGGCCTCGACCCCTCGCGGGGCATGCTCGGCGTCCTCCGCCGCCTGACCCCCGGCGCCAGCGCCGTGACCGGCAGCGGCACCGACCTGCCCTTCGGTAACGACTCGTTCGACCTGGCCTACTGCGTCGCCGTGATGCACCACGTTGCCGAGGCGGACGCCGTCCGCGAGACCCTGGCCGAGATGGTCCGCGTCACCCGACCCGGCGGCCACATCCTGGTCTGGGACCACAACCCCCGCAACCCGTACTGGCCCCTCCTGATGCGCCGCGTTCCCCAGGACACCGGCGCCGAGCGCCTGATCCCCGAACGCGAGGTCATCGATGGCCTGACCCTCGGCGGCGCCAGAGTCGTCGAATCCCGCGCCCGCGGCCTCGTCCCCGACTTCACCCCGCCCCGTCTGCTCCCGTTCGTCGCCGGGCTCGAATCGGTGGTCGAGCGCGTCCCCCTGTTGAACCGGCTCTGCGCCCACAACGTGGTCCTAGCGGTCAAGGAGTAGGTGCGGATCGTCGGGGTCGGCACGCAGCGTCACGGTGGCGTGATCCCTCGTTCCCTGACCGTGTTCGCCGCGAGCATCCGCTTCGCCCAGGCGCGGCCCGCGGCTCCCTCATTCGCCTGGCCCCGTATCCCCACGACCCCGGCGGCGACCGATTCCGCCGTCCCGGGCCCGACGACCAACGACATCCGCGCCCGGGTCGGACTTCCCCTCGTGACACCGGGAACGGTCCCGACGCCGCCGGACGGATTGCCACCCACGATGAACGCGGCACCGGCCCATGCGACCGCCACCGCCGAAGTGCGGCGCGCGGCCCCGCTCGCCTCGCGACATCAATCTACGTCCACCCCGCCCGGCGGTGAACCGATCGAAGCGGCGACCGAAGCCGAGATCATCGCGGCAGTCCGCGAGATGATCGCGTGTGAGAATGCCGGACATCCGCTCGTGGGCGTGACCGCGCATGATGATCCTGTCCATCGCCAAGGCCCCTATGCTCAGGAACAGCTCTTGAGATGGGTGGATTCTCTTCCGGATTCTCGCGAGGAAGTGGGGGGGTCGTTACCGATACGACGCCGATCGTTGCTCGCCGTCACTGATGTCACATGCCTCCCTGACGGTCGCATCGGTGTCACGGTCACGGACGAGATTGGGCCGCGATCGGCCGGAATCTCCGCCTACGATGGGGCCGGGATTCGTCATCGCGAGCGCTGGTGCAGCGACGACACCGGAACTTTATCCACGGTCCAACATTTTGAGGCTTGCGAACGGACAGGCCGGATGAGTTGACCGCCACCCCGGACAGAACTCGTCCGTCCCCTCGCGGCCCGGACGCGCTACCCGGCCGGCTCCGCGGCGCCAGCGCGGGCCAGGGAATCGGACACCACCGCCCGCTCGGCCGGGTCGAGGGCCTCGATCGCCCCGACCTGATCGGCCGTGGCCGCCGCGGCGATCGCTGCCGGGTCGTTGGCCGCGATGGCGTCACGATAATGGTGGACGTAACCGGCGCGGAGAGCCTGGCGGTGGAAGGTCGCCGAGATCTGCCGCCCGATGCCGTCCTCACTGGCGGCCAGGGCCCTCCCGGCGACCATCAGCCGGGCCAGGTGGCCGTGATCCGCCGGACGGGCCCGGGAGGCCTCGCGCAGCGCCCGGGTCAGGGCGTCGCGCTCGTTCGCGGCCGGGACACCCGCCCAGTCCAACAACTCCGGCACCGAACCACCCAGAGCGGCAACCTCATCGCTCGCGTCCCGCACCGCCACCGGGTCCCCGCTCGCCAACGCCCCGGCCAACCGGGCAGCTGCCAAGTCCCGGATCGCGACCCGGTCCAGGCGCCGCCGCTCGGACCCGCTCAGGCGGTCCGCCGCCCCGGCCGGCACGTCGCGCAGCGCCTCCGAGAGGACGGACGCCTTGCGGTGCCGCAGGGCGTCCCGCACCGTCTCCAACCAGGCCTGTCGCCGCAGGGAACGCTCGACCCGCTCGCGCTCCTCCGGGCCCAGGCGGGGGTCGTCCCCGAACAGGTCCTCGTCCCAAGCCGACCGCAGCGCGGCGTCGTCGTCCCCAGCCAGCGCCCGGGCCAAGGTGGGCCAGGCCAGGGCCCGGTTCACCACCTTGTCCCCCTCGTCGTCCAGGGTGCCGACGGCCCGGAGGCTTCTGGAAAGGGCAAGGCCCGCCAGCGTCTCCCGGTCATCCCGGGCCATGGCCTCGGCAAATGCGGCCCGGGCCCGGAGGCGGGACCGCGCCCCACGGACGGCCTTCCGGGTCGCGGCCGAGGGGGCCACCCCCGCCGCCTCGGCCTCCCGGACTGCCGCGACGATCGCCGCGTCATCTCCGTCTCGCAAGGCCGCCGCGACCGCTTGGCCAAAATGACGCTGCAGGGTGTCGGCGATCTCGATCGCCCGCTCCGATACCAGCGTGTCGCCCCGGACCTCGGGCCACAGCTCGGCCACTCGCGCCGCGTCGTCCGTCGCCAGCGCCACGGCGATCTCCGTCGCCGCCTCCCGGCGACGAATGGCCGCCGCCAGCGGTGTCGCCAGGACCTCGGCCTCGGGCGCCGTCGAGAGATCGTGGGTCTCCCAGAGGGTCAGGAACGTCAGGGTGTCGCGCTGGCTCGCCGCCTCCCGCGCCAGGCGGATCGCCCGTCTCCTCCCCAGGTCGGCCATCCGCGGCCCGATCTGGTCCAGCGCGGTGGCATCGTCGTGGAGCCCACTCCGGAGCCAATAACGGTAGGCGGCCTCCTCGTCCCCGGTGAGCAGCAGGCTGTTCAGCCGCGTCACCGATTCCTGCCGCCGCTGGGCGGTCATGGGCCCGGTGACCTCACGGGACGCCGCCGCCGACCGTCTCGCCGCCCCTGGTCCCGGCCGTGCCGGGACCCGCCCGGCCTCGTCCGCGATCTGGCCCCACTCCGCGACCGTCGGCACCGCCGCCAGCGTGGTCCGGCACGCCTCGCGAAGGGCGTGGGCCAGGGCCTCGACGGGCGGCGACCCGAGTCCCCGCAGCAGGCCGAAGAGCGCCGAGGCCTCCGGCTTCGCGAGGTCAGCCGCGCCGAACAGCAATGCCCCCCCGATCGCCGTCGGCCCGTCTCCACCCCGCTGCCGCAGGTCTGGCCTGATCGCCAGCGCCCGCAGCGCGACGTAGATCACCAGGGATGCGAACGCGTCCCGGTACCGG
Organism: Thermomicrobiales bacterium; assembly: GCA_037721765.1. GTDB lineage: Bacteria > Chloroflexota > Chloroflexia > Thermomicrobiales > UBA6265 > JACCVE01. The sequence goes on along the minus strand of JBBJOE010000009.1, from coordinate 4,568 downwards.
CCGTCGACCCGCGGGTCGAACCGGGGATGAGCGTAGCCCGCCGTCCCCGGCGTCGTCTGGGCCAGGCCGGACTCGCCCCAGTCGCACGTGTCGTGATCGACCAGTACGATCCGGCCCCCGGTCTCGATCAGGACATTGTCGGCCGCCAGGTCACCGTGGGTGAACCCCGCGACATTCAGCCCCGACACGGTCGCCCGCCAGGCGTCGGCCAGCGCCGCCAGGTAGGACCTGTCTCCCGCCCGGCAGGCCCGGTCGACCGCCGAGAGCAAGGTCGGCCCCATCACCCAGTCCATCGCCACCACCGGGTAGACCGCCGAGTGGAGGTCCGCCCCCGGCAGGGCCAGGCCGTCCTCGATGTAGGCTATCGAGCCCGCCAGCGGCAGGTCTCGCCCCCATCCGCCCCCACGGCCGCCGACCGCCATCAGCGCCGACAGCCCCTCGTAGCGATCCGCTTGTCGCTGGTCGAACGTATCGCTGAGAGGGCACCGCAGCGCCAGGACCCGGCCCGACGGCTGGCGGAGCTGGTATACCACCGCGTCTCCCCCCACCACGCGCCACGGCCGGCCCGCGTCGGTCTGCGGCACGGTTCCCCCGCCGAGCCGGGCGATGGCCGGGACCGTGCGGCTGGACCGCGCCAGGGCGACGTCGAGCTGTTCGAGCGTGGGCATGGGGCAATGGTCCCGGATCGGCCGTTTCGGTGGCCCCGAACGTGCCGGGGCGTTCCGATCCGATGGTAGAGTGGTGGGCAACGGTCGTCATTCTAGTCGAACGGCGAGACGATTGACGCGACGGTCACGGATATGGCCTGACGGGCGGCAATCGATCTCGCGGGATGCGGGTACACGTGGCGCAACGCCCCTCGATCACCAGCCCAATTGATCTGGATGAGCCGGTCACCCACCGTGACCGGTCCCGGGGACGTCTGACCGATTCGCCCGCCCGGGGCCCGGCGTGGCCCGGGTCCGAGGATCCGACAAGCGAGTTCCAAACCGCGACGATGCGCCGTCTCCCCGGCCCGGACGGCCTGAACGGGGCCCCGCCCCCGGGACTCGACCCCGCCGAATTGGCCGACGATCTCAGTGGCATGGCCGGGGTCCTGCAGGAGGTCGACCCCCGCGCCGCCGAGCGCCTCGGCGACCTGGCCCGATCGATCGTGACCGAGGAGGGCCGCGCCCGCTGGTCCGACGTCGACCTCCGCCGCGCCTTCAACACCGAACGCCTCGCGAACGCCTTCGCCCTCCGCCGCGAGGGCGGGTACGCCTCCGCCTCGATCGATGTCGCCACCCGAGTCCGGGATGTGATGATTCTCGTTCCGCTCCTCCTGACCTGGCTAGCCTTCTGGGAAGCCTCCAAGGCCTACGAGGCGTATGTCAGCGCCGATGTCCAGAACCGGGTCGGCCTGCCGTTCATCTACATCTGGCAACGCGGCTTCGACGGCCACGGCTCGATCCTGGCATCGTCCTTCTCGACCGTCGCCCTGATCGATGCCATTCTCATCGCCACCATCATCCTGCTGACCTACTACTCCCAGGGTCGCCGCGAGCAGCGCGAGGACGACATCGCCCGAACGGCCAGCCGCTTCCAGACCGACTTCGACAATGTCCTCGGCACCGCCACCGTCGCCCTCGCCAGCGACCGCTCGAACCGCCCGGCCGTGCTGGCCCGGGGCATCGAGCGCCTGGCCGACCGTTTCGATCGCGGCAGTCGCGAGCTGTTGGACCAACTCCGCACCCAGCAGGATCGCATGGAGACCATCACCTCCCGCCGCGAGCAGGAATTTTCCGACTTCGGCGTCTTCGCCAGCGGCATGCGGGCCGGGGCCGAGGAATCCCACCGCATGCTCCAGGAACTCCGCGGCGTTTCGCACGGCCTGACCACCGCCCTGGAAGACTTGACGAGTGAGGTCAGCGTCTCCGGCGACCAGCAACGGACCCTCCTCTCCGCCGTCGGCAGCCTGGAACACCTCGTCGCCACCAGCGTCCAGAGCGACCAGTCCGTCGCCCGCCAGCTAGCCGCCGCCGCCGAGGGCCTCAGCGAGGCCGCCGACCGGGCCATGTCGGGGTCCGAGGCCGCCGCCCAGGCGGGCCGCGTCGCCAGCGAGGCCGTCCGCGGCATCGCCGAACTGACCGCCGATCTCACCCGTGGCCACGCCCGGGTCGAACTCGCCATCGCCGACGGGGTCGAGGCCAACTCTCGCCTCGCCGACGCCCTCAGGGGCAGCACCGGCGGCGTCGCCACCAGCACCGAACTGCTGACCGACATCGGGGTCGGCCTCGCCCAGCTCAATGTCGCCTTCGCCCACATCTCCGACCAGTCCACCTCCCAGACCGGCGCCCTCACCTCGCTCCTCCACGAGCAGCAGGAGGTCGCCGTCAACCTCGGCCAGGTCGCCCGGGATCTCAGCGCCGTCGGCATCGCCACGGCCCAGCGCCAGCGCGAGGTTAGCGAGGAGCTCTCCGGCCTCCTCCACCAGCTCACCGACCTGACCTCGCACCTCTCCCGCACCTCCACCGGCGCCCTCTCCCAGGGCGGAGGCGGCGCCCATTCCTCCGCCTCCGGCCGGACCGCCAACCCGCGCGCCACCGCCCCCGCCGAACAAGCCTGGCCCGTCCCCCCGCCCGAGGCACCCTCCCGCCCCGACCAACCTGGCGAGCGCCCGACCCTCTGGCCACGCAACCAACGCCGCCCCGGCACCGGCTCCTAACCCACCGGCTCCCGGCTCCAGTCTTCCGTCTTCCGTCTTCCGTCTTCCGTCTTCCGTCTTCCGTCTTCCGTCTTCCGACTACCGGGATAGACATGCACCAGCGCCGCCGTCGGCAACGCTCCATGTACGAGATCGGGGGATGGGTCTTCGCCGACCTCCTCCTCGCCCTCGCCCTGATCTTCATGGTCAGCAGCAGCGGCTCCCCCCCGCCGACGCCCACCCCGACCGCCACCGCTAATCTGCTCGCCACCGCCGACGCCCAATTCGCCGCCCTGTCGGAGGATTCGGCCGCCAACGCCGCCACCGCCACGGCCGCCGCCGTCTCCGCCCAGCAGACAGTCGCCGCCCTCGGTGCCGACGCCGCCACCCGGGCAGCCGCCGCCCAGCAGACCGTCACCGCCCAGCAGACAGCCGCCGCCCTGGCGAACCAACGTGCCACCGGCACCGCCGTCGCCCTCGCCACCCGCGCTGCCTTGACCGGCGAGCAACGCGCCACGGCCGACGCCCAGGCGACCGCCGCCGCCGTTGCCGCCGAGGAGACCATCGCCGCCTTCGCGACCCAACAGGCCGCCAACGCGTCCGATATCTCGGCGCTGAACAGCGCCCAGGCCACCGCCGACGCCCAGGCGACGGCCGATGCCCTCGCGGCCCAGGCCACCATCGCCGCCTTCGCAACCCAGCAAGCCGCCAGCTCGACCGACATCGATCAACTGACCCGCGACCAGGCTACGGCGGCCGCCCAGGCGACCGCCGACGCCATCTCGGCCGGTGCCACCATCGCCGCCCTGGCCACCAACGAGGCGGCCCTCGCCGCCACCGCCGCCGCTCAAGAGATCAGGGCCGCGACGGTGGCCGCGATCGCCACCGCCAATGCCCTCTCCGGCGCCAATGTCCTGGCCACCGCCAACGCCCAGGCCACCGAGTTCGCCGCGATCAGCGCCATCGCCACCGAAAATGCGCTCAACGGTGCCAACGACCGAGCCACCGCCGCCGCCCTGGCGACGGCCGCCCAGGCCACCATCGACGCCCAGTCCGAGAACCAGGACCTCTCCGCCAGCCAACTTGCCACCGCCCAGGCCCGCGTCGCCCTGGCCAGCACCTCGGTCGCCGTCGCCGCGACCCAGGAGGCCGCTGCCCTCGCCACCATCAACGCCCTCGCGACCCAGCAGTCCGCCTCCCGCGCGACCGCCACGGTGCTGGCCGAAGCGGCGGCGAACAGCGCCCTCAGTTCGGTCTCCGTCAACGCCACGATCCAGGTCGACCTGGCCGGTGTCCTGAACGGCGACGAGGACGCGATCGACGATGCCCTCGAACAACTCGACGAGGTCTTCGCCATCTACGCCGAGAACGACTGCCAGGTCGGCTTCCTGCTGACCTCTGGCTACGCCGAGACCGTCACCCAAGGCGTCGATCTCGCCCGGGCGATCGAGGCCGTCCTGAACGAGACGTACCCGGAACTCTTCGGGGATTCGGCCTCCGAGACCTTCGCCCTGCCAGGGGTGACCCCGTACGGTCGGGTCGACTTCCAGATCTTCCTCTTCGCTGGTTGCGACGCCGTCCTTCCCCCGTCACCCCCCGCCTGACGTTTCTGACTCTGGTTGACCGGGCTATCTGGGTCACCAGGCACGCGGTTCAGCGGTGATCCTGATACCGGGACGCGGCGGCGGACGAGGACTATTGATCACCTCTCTAGACCGATCAGGCCCTACCGGTCCTCGTCCACCGGATCGACGGTGTAGGGTCGGCTCAGGCCCGCGTACCGGTCTCCACCCAGGTGGTGCAGCGTCTGTCCGGCCTCTTCGGCCACGTTCCAAACGCCCCGGAACGCCTCGTCCAGCGCCTGGACCTTCAGCACCCGGCCGAT
>JBBJOE010000099.1:0-8298 GCA_037721765.1 Thermomicrobiales bacterium | reverse complement strand
GTCTACCGTCTACCGTCTACCGTCTACCGTCTACCGTCTACCGTCTACCGTCTACGTCAGTGCTATACTCCGACCGTTCCGCCTATCCAGGAGACACCGTTGGCACGACCGCCCGGACCGACGCACGAGAACACGCCCACGCCTCCAGGTCTCTCCGAGACTCCGAGGCGTTTTGTTTGCCCCTGCCGTCGCCGCGCCTCGCCCGTCGGCGCCCTCGCCATCCCCGACGAGGCAGAGTCATGAGCGGTCAACGGTGGGTCATCCGGGGTGGGCACGTCGTTGACCCGGCCTCGGGCGTCGACGGCCCGGCCGATGTCCTTGTCGATACGGGGCACGTCCGGGAAGTCGGGGAGGGGCTCTCCGTCGCCGGCGCGGCCGTCTTCGATGCGTCCGGTTGCCTCGTCGTTCCCGGCCTGATCGACATGCACGTCCACCTCCGCGAACCGGGCTTCGAGGCGAAGGAGACGGTCGCCACCGGCACGGCCGCCGCCGCCGCCGGGGGCTTCACCGCCATCTGCTGCATGCCCAACACCCGTCCGGCTCTGGATTCGGTCGACATCCTGCGCGACCTCGCCGCCCGAGTCGAACGGGACGCCCTGGTCCCGGTGTACCCGATCGCCGCGATCACCGAGGGCCGCCGGGGCGAGCGGGCCGTCGATTTTGCTGCCCTGGTCGCCGCCGGGGCGATCGGCTTCTCCGACGACGGCGACACCACTGCCGACAGCTCCATCATGCGGGCCGCGCTAGAGGCCACCCTGGTGACCGGGCGCCCCGTGATGACCCACTGCGAAGACAAGGCCCTGGCTCATGGCACCATGCATGAGGGTGACGTCTCCGTCGCCCTCGACGTCGTGGGCATTCCCCCCGAGGCCGAGGAGATCATCATCGCCCGCGACCTGATGCTGGCTCGCCTGACCGGGGGCTGGCTCCACATCCTCCACGTCAGCACTGCCAGGGGCATCGACCTCATCCGCCGGGCCAGGGCCGAGGGGGTCCGCGTCACCACCGAGGTGATGCCGCACCACCTGACCATGGACGACCGGTGGGTCGCCGGCGAACGCCACCTGCTCAACGTTGACGAGCCGGATGGCGAGACGCCCGCTACCGTGCCGGACCCGCGGGCCAAGGTCAACCCGCCCCTCCGGACCGTCGCCGACACCCGCGCCCTGCTCGCCGCCCTGGTTGCCGGGGACTTCGACGTCATCGCCACCGACCACGCCCCGCATACGGTGTCCGACAAGGGCACCGGGTCCCTCGCCGGCGCGGCGATGGGGATGAGCGGCCTGGAATTCGCCCTTCCCCTGCTGCTGGCCCTGGTCCGGGCCGGGCATCTCTCCGTCTCCGACCTCGTCACCCGCCTCGGCCGCGAGCCGGCGCGTCTGCTGAAGCTCCCCGGCGGTACCCTTGCCCCGGGAAGTCCCGCCGACCTGACGGTGATCGACCCGGACCTGCGCTGGGTCGTCGGACCTGACACCCTCCGGACGAAGAGTCCCAACACCCCCCTGCTGGGCATGACGATGCGCGGCAAGCCTGTCCTGACCCTGGTCGGGGGAGAGGAGCGACACCGTGACCGCGACCGGGCCTAGTCCGCTGCCCATCAGGAACGGCCCGGCCACCCGGCCCTACCGCCCCGCGACAGATGCCGCCGTGGCCCTGGCCGACGGCCGCGTCTTCCGCGGTCGCGGCTTCGGCGCCCCGGCCGACGCGGTCGGCGAGGCGGTGATCACCACCACCATGACCGGTTACCAGGAGGTCTGCACCGACCCGTCCTTCCGGGGCCAGATCGTCTGCATGACCTATCCCCTGATCGGCAACTACGGTGTCAGCCCCTCTGGTGACCAGTCCCGCCAGCCCTGGGTCTCCGGCCTGCTGGTCCGGGAACTCAGCGACACCCCCAGCCACTGGCGATCGACCGGCACCCTGGACGGTTATCTGACCCGCCACGGGATCCCCGGCATCGCCGGGATCGACACCCGCGCCTTCGCCCGCCACGTCCGCACCGTCGGCGATACCCGGGCGGTCCTCGTTCGCGACGCGGCCGGCCTCGACGACGCCCAATTGATCGAGAGAGCCCGGTCGGCCCCCCTGCCGGGCGAACGGGACGTGGTCGACGAGGTGATGGACCCGTTGTCCGAGACCACGGGGCCGGAGGATGGTCCGCTCGTCGTCATCCTGGACTGCGGGGTCAAACGCAACATCGTCGATGCCCTGGTCCGCCATGGCGCCCGGGTCACCGTCGTCCCCTACGGAACGTCCTACGACGAGATCGCCGCCCTCGGTCCGGCCGGCATCGTCGTTTCCCCCGGCCCCGGCGACCCGGCCAACCTCGACCACGGCCTCGATGTCGTCCGCCAGATCGTGGCCGACCGGGTACCGTACTTTGGGATCTGCCTGGGTCACCAACTCCTGGCCCGGTCGATCGGGGCCAAGACGGAGAAGCTCCGCTTCGGCCACCGCGGCGGCAACCACCCCGTCCTCGACCGCGCTACCGGCCGGGTCACGATCACCTCTCAGAATCATGGCTATCGCGTCGATGCCGCCTCCGTCCCGGTTGCCGACGGCTGGCGGGTGTCGCTGCTCAACCTCAACGACGACTCGGTCGAGGGCCTGGCAAACGACTCCCTACCCGTGATGACCGTCCAGTTCCACCCGGAGGCCTCGCCGGGCCCGTGGGACAACGACGACCTCTTCGGCCGCTTCATGGGCATGGTCCGGGGGGATGGGACGCCATGACCCGGACTCCCTCCAAACCCGCGACGCTCGACCACTCGACACGGACGGGGTGCCTCTCGTGAACGACGGCCGGCCCATGCCGATTCTTGAAACGTCAACCACTCCGGTCTCCCCGCGCTCCGTCTCCAGCGTCCTGGTGATCGGTTCCGGTCCGATTATCATCGGCCAGGCCGCCGAGTTCGACTACGCCGGGGCCCAGGCGTGTCGATCCCTCCGCGAGGAGGGCATCCGCACCGTCCTGGTCAACTCCAACCCGGCCACGATCATGACCGACGAGGGCATCGCCGACGCCGTCTACATCGAGCCGCTCACCCCGGACGTGATCCGTCGCGTCATCCAGCGCGAGCGCCCCGACGGGCTCCTGGCCACCCTCGGCGGCCAGACCGGGCTCAACCTCGCCGTCCAGGTCCACCGCCTCGGCATCCTCGACCAGTACGGTGTCCGTCTCCTCGGCACCCCCCTGGCCGCGATCGAGCAGGCCGAGGACCGCTCCCTCTTCAAGCAGATGCTGGAGGGTCTCGGCGAGCCCGTCGTCCCGAGCGTGATCGCCACCACCGTTCAGCATGCCGTCGATTTCGCCTCCCTCGTCGCCCTCCCGCTCGTCATCCGACCCGCCTACACCCTCGGCGGCACCGGCGGCGGCATCGCCCACACGATGGATGACCTCCGCCGGATCGCCGGGGGCGGCATCGCCGCCAGCCCGATCGGCCAAGTGTTGATCGAACGCTCCTTGCTGGGCTGGAAGGAACTCGAGTACGAGGTGATGCGCGACGGCGCCGGGACCTGCATCACCATCTGCAACATGGAGAACATCGATCCGATGGGGGTCCACACCGGCGACAGCATCGTCGTCGCCCCCTCCCAGACCCTCACCGACCGCGAGTACCAGATGCTCCGGACCTCGGCCCTGCGGATCATCAGCGCCCTCGGCATCGAGGGTGGCTGCAACGTCCAATACGCCCTCGACCCGGCGTCGATGGACTATGCCGTCATCGAGGTCAACCCCCGCGTCAGCCGCTCCTCCGCCCTGGCCTCGAAGGCCACCGGCTACCCGATCGCCCGCATCTCGGCCAAGATCGCCGTCGGCCGCCGCCTCGCCGACCTGCGAAACCCGATCACCGGCCAGACCACGGCCGCCTTCGAGCCGGCCCTCGACTACGTCGTCGCCAAGATCCCCCGCTGGCCGTTCGACAAGTTCAGCCGCGCCGACCGCACCATCGGCACCCAGATGAAGGCCACCGGCGAGGCGATGGCGATCGACCGCTCCTTCGAGGCCGCCATCCAGAAGGCTGTCCGCTCCCTGGAGACCCCCGCCGAGGACCTTGCCTGGGAGCAGCCCGGCTGGACCGAGGCCGACATCGACGACCTGATCCGCCGTCCGAACGACCAGCGTCTCTGGGCGATCATGGCCGCCCTTCGCCGGGGTTGGACCGTCGATCGCATCCACGAGACCAGCGCCATCGACCGCTGGTTTCTCTCCCGGTTCGAACATCTCGTGGTGATGGAGCGCGAGCTGGCGGCGGCTCCGCTGACCCCGTCCGCTCTCTGGGAGGCGAAGCGGGCCGGCTTCTCCGATCATCAGGTCGGCGCGCTGACCGGCCAGGACGAACGTCAGGTCCGGGAGACCCGCCACCGCCTCGGCATGCTGCCCGTCTACAAGACCGTGGACACCTGCGCGGCCGAGTTCGCCGCCGAGACGCCCTACTTCTACTCGACCTACGAGGAGGAGGACGAAGCCACTCCCCTCAGGGGCGAGCGGGCCCTGGTCATCGGCTCCGGCCCGATCCGGATCGGGCAGGGGATCGAGTTCGATTACTGCTCGGTCCAGGCCGCCGCCGCCCTGCGGGAGGCGGGGGTCGCGGCGATCATGGTCAACTCCAACCCGGAAACCGTCTCGACCGACTTCGACGCCTCGGATCGCCTCTACTTCGAGCCGCTCGATGTCGAGAGCGTCAGCGAGATCTTGAACCACGAGGGGGCGGGCGGTACCCCGCCCGCCGCGATCACCCAATTCGGTGGCCAGACGGCCATCAACCTCGCCGGACCGCTGGACGAGATGGGCTTCGCGATCCTCGGCACCCCGCTCGACGCCATCGACCTGGCCGAGGACCGCTTCCGCTTCGAGGCCTTCCTGCGCGGCCTGGGCATCCCCCAGCCCCCCGGCGCGGCGGTCACCTCCCTCCACGACGCCCGGGCCGTCGCCGAGCGGATCGGCTATCCGGTCCTCGTCCGCCCCTCCTACGTCCTCGGTGGCCGCGCCATGGAGGTCGTCCACGGTCCGGACCACCTGGAGCGCTACATCCGTAACGCCTCGACGATGACACCGAACCGCCCCGTCCTGGTCGACAAGTACCTGCTCGGCCGCGAGTTCGAGGTCGACGCCATCTGCGATGGGGTCGATGTCCTGATCCCCGGCGTGATGGAGCACATCGAGCGCGCCGGGGTTCATTCCGGCGACTCGTTCGCCGTCTACCCGGAGCTGAACTTGTTCCCGGCCGAGGTCGAGACCGTCGTCGATTACACGACCCGGATCGCCCTCGCATTAGGGGTCCGCGGATTGTGCAATATCCAGTTCGTTGTCCAGAGCGGCCGCATCTCGGTTCTTGAGGTCAATCCTCGTTCCTCCCGTACCGTGCCCTTCCTCAGCAAGGCGACCGGTGTCCCGATGGTCCGGCTGGCGACCAATGTGGCCCTCGGTCGCTCCCTCGAGGAGCAGGGCTACCCCGGTGGCCTCTGGCCCCGCCAACCGCTGGTCGCCGTCAAGGCCCCCGTCTTCTCGATGGCCAAACTGCGCGGCGTCGAGGTCCACCTCGGCCCGGAGATGAAGTCCACCGGCGAAGTGATGGGTATCGACCGCACGTTCGAGCCCGCCTTCTACAAGGCCCTGATGTCCTCTGGCCTGGCGCTCCCCTCCCGTGGCGCGCTCCTGATCTCCCTGGCCGACGAGGACAAGGCGGACGGCCTTCAGATGCTGGGCCAGTTGATCCGGATGGGCTACTCGCTGTTCGCCACCGAGGGTACGGCCGCCTTCGTCGAGCGCAACGGGATGCCGGTCCAGATGGTCACCAAGCGGATCGGACGTGGGTCGCCGGATGTTTTGGACGTGATCCTGCAGGGCACCGTCCACGGGGTGATCAACACCCCCGGGCCGGCCGACAAGGAGGTCCTCGACGGGCTCCAGATCCGCCGGGCGGCGGTGGAGCGCGGCATCCCCTGCATCACCTCGATCGACACCGCCCGGGCCATGGTCACGGCCATGAGCGGCGCCACGTCGGTCTATACTGTCCAACCGGTGACGGCCTATCGGGAGAGCGGATTTGGCTATTAGGGACCGGCGGCGGGCGGTCCCGGGTCCAGACCGGGTGGTCCCGGATCGTCGGGGAATGGTGGTCCGGTGACGGCTGTCCGGGAATTCGAGAGCGAGATCGTCGCCAAGCGGCCCGTGATGAGCGATGCCCATCTGGTCGAGCTGAGCGCTCCCCCCGGCCTCGTCGCCGCCATGCGGCCCGGCCAGTTCGTCGAGGTGCTCTGCCGCGTCGAGGGTTCCTACGATCCCCTCCTGCGCAGACCCTATTCCCTCTATGCGACCGACCCCGGCCGCGACCGCTTCACCCTGCTGGTTCGCCCCTACGGCCGTGGCAGCGAGTGGCTCGGGCAGCAAAAGCCCGGTGCGACGCTCGACATTCTGGGGCCACTGGGCAATGCCTTCGAGATCCGGCCCAAGAGCCGGCACCTGTTGATGGTGGCTGGCGGGGTCGGTGCCGCGCCGCTGGTGATGCTGGCCGACCGGGCGGTCGCCCGTGGCGTCGCTGTGACCTACTTGATGGGCGCGATGGACGCGGGCAGTCTCCTGCCGGCGTCGGCTCTCCCCGCCGTCGTCGAATACCACGTCGCCACCGAGGACGGCAGCCAGGGGCACCGGGGCTACGTCACCGAACTCGTCGAGCACTACATCCAATGGGCCGACCAGATCTATTCGTGCGGACCGGAGCCGATGTTCCGTTCCCTGCGCCAGGTGATCCGCCAGCACCGGGTCACTCGCGAGCCCCGGGTCTGGGTCTCGGTCGAGCGCACGATGGCCTGCGGCCTCGGCGCCTGCCTCGGGTGCGTCGTCGAGACCAAGCACGGCATGCGGACATCCTGCGTCGATGGCCCGGTCTTCGAGATGGACGAACTCCTATGGTGACGATCACCCGGTTCGCCCCGCCGGAGAGGAGGGCGCGACGTGGCTGACTGTGCGGTCGACCTCGCCCCGCGGAACCCCCGCGAACTCCGGTTGGCGAATCCCGTGATCGCCGCCTCGGGTTGCTTCGGCTACGGCCTGGAGTACGCTGGCCTGCTCGATGTCCAGCGCCTGGGCGCCTTCGTCAGCAAGGGCATCACCCCCGAGCACCGGACCGGCAACCCGATGCCGCGGATCACCGAGACCGCCGGGGGCATGCTCAACGCGATCGGGCTCCAGAACCCAGGCATCCATGGCTTCCTGAAGAAGTACCCGCCCGTTTGGGAGCGGTGGCGGGTCCCGGCCATCGTCAACATCTCCGCCGAGAGCGTCAGCGACTTCGCGATGATGGCTCGCCTGCTCGACGAGACCCCGGGCGTGGCCGGGATCGAAGTCAACATCTCCTGCCCCAACGTCGCCGCCGGTGGCTACTGTTTCGGCTGGGACGCGGCGATGTCGGCCGAGGTGACGCGGGCCGTCCGGGCGGCGACGACCCTGCCGGTGATCGTCAAGCTCAGTCCCGGCGCGATCGACATCGCCGGGGTGGCCCTGGCCGTCGAGGCGGCCGGCGCCGACGCCGTTTCCCTGATCAACACCCTGGTCGGGATGGCGATCGACATCCGCCGGCGACGGCCGATCCTGGCCAACGAGACGGGTGGCCTCTCGGGCCCGGCGATCAAGCCGGTCGCCCTGCGGATGGTCTACCAGGTCGCCGCCGTGGTCGATATCCCGGTCATCGGCCTAGGCGGGATCATGGGCGTCGAGGACGCCATCGAGTTCTTCATGGCCGGGGCCTCCGCCATCCAGGTCGGGACGATGATCTTTCCCCAGCCCGGCCGCCTGATGACCGTGATCGATGGCATCGACGCCTGGTTGGATGAAGCGGGCTTCGCGTCCTTGTCCGAGATCGTCGGCCTCGCCAACGCGGCGATGCTCACCCGGCGGGCCGCCCCGGCCCTGGTTGCTCCCGCCTGGGCGAGCGATTGAGTGATCACCAAGGCGAATCAGGGAGTGGCGAGCCATTGGCCGGGAGTGGGGGAGAGACGCGGATGTCCGGCACGGCGCATGTCGAGACGGGGGGAGCTGGGTCGGTCGTACTGGACGTGCTCCGCGCCTCCGGGGCTCTCAAGAGTGGGCACTTCCTCTTGGCGTCCGGTCGCCACGGCGACCGTTACGTCGAGAAGTTCGACCTACTGCGCCAGCCGCGGGCGACCGAAGCGGCCTGCCGGGGTTTCTCCGGACGATTCGCCGCCGACCGCATCGACGTGGTCGTCGGTCCGACGACCGGGGGCCTCGTGCTCGCCTTCGAAGTCGCCCGCCAGATGGGGGTCGCCGCCGCCTAC
>JBBJOE010000098.1:0-8334 GCA_037721765.1 Thermomicrobiales bacterium | reverse complement strand
GTCACCGTGGCCGCGGTCACGTTCTTCCTGATGTACCGCGCTCCGGGCGGGCCGTGGGATCTCGAGAAGCCGTTGCCCCGCTCGACGGTGCGTCAACTCAATGCCAAGTTCGGGCTCGACAAGCCGCTGTGGGTCAACCCGGACGCGGTCGGCGAGGCGCGGGACGAGGGCGTCAACAACCCACTGACGCTGGGCCGGGAATTCTTCGATAGCCAGTTCTTCAACTACATGTTCGGTGTCTTCCAGTTCGACCTCGGGCCATCGTATGCCTCCAAGGGAGCCGACAGCGTCCAGAGCGTGATCGCGGACAAGTTCCCCGTCTCGGCCAAGATCGGCCTGGTCGGCATCATCTTTGCCATCTGCACCGGCCTGCCGCTCGGTATCATCGCCGCCCTGCGCCAGAACACCTGGGCCGACTACGTCTGCCTGTTCTTCTCCACCATCGGCGTCTCGGTCCCCACCTTCGTCAGCGGGTTACTCCTGTTAATATTCATGAGCCAGGTCCTCGACGTTTCCCCGATCCGACGGCCGGACGAGTGGAACGGACTCGGTCCGGCCTACATCCTCCCCGGCATCGTGCTGGGCCTCGGCACCACCGCCTACATCGCTCGCCTGACCCGGGCCAGCATGCTGGAGATCAAGCGCCAGGACTTCGTCCGGACGGCACGGGCCAAGGGCCTGGCCCAGACGCCGGTCATCACCCGGCACATGCTCCGCAACGCCCTGATCCCGATCATCACCATCCTCGGCCCCGCGGCGGCCGACCTGGTGACCGGCTCGATCATCATCGAGACGATCTTTGGGGCGCCCGGCCTGGGCCGGGAATTCGTCGATTCGATCGGCAACCGCGACTATTCGATGATCATGGGCACCGCCATCTTCTACGCCGCGATCATCGCGTTCGCCAATGTCACGGTGGACCTCAGCTACGGCTTGATCGATCCCCGCATCCGCCTCCGGCGCTAGGAGCACCTCGACCATGTCGATCGTCACCTCCCCTTCACCGACCGGTGCCGCCATCCCTATCGAGGGCGGCCTCTCCCGCGCCGAGCGGCGCCCCTCGACGGGCCTCTGGCGCGATGCCTGGCGCCGCCTGCGCCGCAACAAGATGGCGATGGCCGGGCTGACCTATCTGACGTTCCTGACCCTGGTCGCCCTCTTCGCCCCGCTGATCGCCCCTCATAACCCGGTCCAGTCGAACATCCGCGAGGCCGGGGCTTACCGACAGGCGGCATGGATCGAGCATGACGACCCGGACAAGTCCGGCACCTGGGAATACCCGCTCGGCACCGATTCGATCGGCCGGGACGTCTTTAGCCGCCTGGTCTACGGTTCTCGCATCTCGCTGGTCGTCGGGTTCATCCCGATGACGGTGATCCTGCTGATCGGCGTGCCACTCGGCCTGGCCGCCGGATTTGCCGGGGGGCGACTCGATAACTTGCTGATGCGCATCACGGATGTCGTGTATGCCTTTCCGGCCTTGCTCTTCTTCATCATCATGCAGATCTCCTTCGGTGATACCGCCTTCGGCGGCATCCTGAACGGGCTCCTCCTGCTCTTCGTGACGCTCTCGATCATCAACTGGACGGGTGTCGCCCGCCTGGTCCGGGGTGAGACACTGACATTGAAGGAGAAGGAGTTCGTCGAGGCGGCCCAGTCCATCGGGGCGAGCCGGAGCCAGATGATCCTCAAGCACGTCCTCCCCAACGCGCTGGGACCGATCATCGTCGCGGCAGCCTTCATTGTCCCCGGCGCCATCATCTCCGAGGCGGTCCTCACCTACCTCGGCATCGGCCTCCGCCCGGACGTCAACCTGAGTTCTCCCTTCCCCTCCAGCTGGGGCCAGATGATCCAGGACGGTTCCAAGTCCTATCAATCCCAATCCTGGATGCTGATCGCCCCCAGCATCGCCGTGGCCCTGATCACCCTCTCCTTCACCTTCATCGGGGATGGCCTCCGCGACGCCCTCGACCCCCGCGAGACCCGGTAGCGGTTCCGCCTGCCCACCTCACGGCCACCGATCTCGCCGCGTTGCGAAGCCATCGGGCCACCCTCGATGCTCCACTACGATGATCCGGCTGCCGGATGCGCCGCGTTGCCCGTCCCGGCGCGGGCCGTCCCATGGCAACGCGCCCTGGAGGTATCCCTCCGGGGCGCGTTGCCATGTCCTTGGCGTGAGGGCGACGACGACCGACTACCCCGCGCCGACCGCTTCGCCGACCAACCGTTCGGCCTCGTCCGGTTCGGGGAATCGCCCGGTCTGGACCTTCGAGAAGACAAGGTCGTCACCGACCTGGACCTCGAAGATCCCACCGCTGCTCGGGAGCAGCGTCACGCCGCCCGGCAAGTGGTCCTCATTATCGTGAAGGATGTTCTCCGCCAAACTGGCGGCTCGTTTCAGATATCCTCAGGACGTGCAGTAGGTGATCGTGACGCGCGTCGCGCTACCCGTGTCGCTCATGGTCCTGTCCTCTCCCCCGCCCTGAATCGGGCGGAAATCGCCACGGGGACGGATTACCCCGCCGCTCGTTCCCACGGTGCAAGACCGCTGCCGCCGCGTATGGGTGCGGCCTTGCCCCCGGTCGGACTCGGGCGCCAGTCGCCGCCAGGCCCGGCGCGGCTCACCGTCCGCCGACCCGCTCCCGCCACTCGGACGCCAGCAGGTCGAAGTTCATGTCGTGGGTCCACTCCGCGTTCTTCCGCCCCGTCCAGTTGAAGCGTCCCGCGTCACGGTACCCCTGCTTGCGCAGCGCCGCCTGTGACCGGGTGTTCGGTCCCCAGACAAACGACCGGACAGCGTGCAGGCCGATCCGCTCGAAACTATAGGCCAGCAGCAGGTGCTTGGCCTCCGAGCCATAGCCTCCGCCCCGGTAGGCCAGGTTAGGGATGAAGCTCTCCGTCTCGGCCGTCTTGTGGACCCAGTCGATATCGGCGATCCCGTTGGAGCCGATGAACTCGCCCGACTCCTTCAGGACGATCGCGAACCGGACCCACTCCGCCGGGTCCTCGTCCATGTGGCCACGGTTCCAGCGGGTCAACTCGTGAGCACTCCACATCGCCCGGCCGTTGTCGAAGAACGTCTCCGTCTCCTGACGGTTCCAGGTGGACTCCCGCCGCGCATCCTCATCGGTATACGCGCGGAGATAGACCCGGTCCCCGACCATCACCGCGTCTTTCGGAGGATCGCCGGCCGGCTGGCGAAAGATCGCCGATGGGGCGCCCTCAAAGCGACGACGGGGGTCGTCCGGGGCACCCGCGACAGTGATGCCCGGCTCCGGCGTGCCGAGCTTGGCCTGCCAGCCCCGGTTGAGGCCCTCGAAGGTCAGCTGATCTTCGCGGTGGCCGTTGACCCAGAGGGCTTCCCGGAGGCAGGCGGCCTGGTGCATCCCGATCGCCCCGGCGGCTTCGACCAGCACCCGGTCGTTCCCCGGGATACTGACCCAGACGGCCATCAGGTCGCGTTCGTCGAGCAGCCAAGGAACGATCAGTCCCAGCATCTCGGCCTGGTACGCATGCGCCGCGTCGCCGAATGCCGGGTCGGCATAGACCGATGCTTCGCCGTCGCACCAATTCCACGTCGAATAGGTCGCCACGCCGACCGGCCGGTCATCGACCCGGCGACAGGCCAGCAAACGAACCGTTCGGTACCGCTCCTTCGAATCGAGATCTTTCTTGATGAGCTCCTCGGCCTTGTCGGCATTGACCGGGAAGCGGGCGTCGCGCCAGACGGTGGGATGCTTACCATCCCCCGGTTCGAGCGCCCGCAGGTAGATCGTCTCACCGACCAGGAATTGCTGGTTCGCCTCGGCGAACGGGACTGGCCGGAATGGTTTCTCGTCCCCATCCCCCGCCGTGTCGAGTGACGTCGACTGGGGATCGGTCGTGGTGGCAGTCATAGGTGGCGAATCCTCCGGGGCATCCGCCCGGCCGAAAACGGCACGGCGGAATCAGCCCGGCATCGGCAGCATGCACCCTTGAAGAGGCACACGGGCGATCCCGGACGGGCGACACGTCGACAACACGGTATGGGAGTCCGGGGAGGGCCACGGGCCCGTCCCGTCTAGCAGAAGATCACCATCATCCGTGCTCCTTCCCCACCGGTCGATCCGGCGGACCATCCACGCCTCGGGCCAAGGAGCGACCCGGTGGGATGCGACGTGCGCGCCTCCAGAGGAGAGACGACCTCCCTAGCATAGCAGACGGCGCGGGCCACGGTCCGCGCCGCCCGCGCTCCCGAGATGGGCAGGAACACGGTCCGAACCAACGCCATCTGAGAATCGGAGATCCCGCCTACCCCAGCCTCAGGCTTTCAAGCAGCTTTCAAGCATGTTCAAGTACGGACACATGATGGCGCGGGGGCATCCAGGTCTCCCCACCGGTTCACACTCGTTGCGGCGGATACTCCACCACCGGCTTGATCTCCCCGGCGGGGACGCGGTCAAGGTGTAGCCGTCAACGCGCCAGCGGCGGCTCGATTCGTCGAGCGGAACACGTCCAGTCACCCACATGAGTCTGGCACAGCCTCCCCGGCTTTCAAGTACCTTTCAAGCACGTTCAAGTACGGTTACGTCCGCGGGTCAGGATCACCGGGTGAACGGGGTCGGAGGCGCCAATACCCAGATGGGTCTCGGGAGGAACGGCTGATCTGGACGAGCCAGCCCTCCGTCTCCAACAATCAAAGGTAGCGGCGGGCCGTCGGCACGCTCCGCTCAATGATATCGGCAGCTTCCCGGGTTGTGATCTGACCCTCTCGCAGTAACACGTCGATGACTGGAACGACATTCACGGGGACCAAATTGACCATCCTGATCCGGATCTGATCAAGATCGAGAGACGTCCGGGTGAGCAATGTCACGCGGACGCTGCTATCGGTCTGTTCGAAGCGGGGCTCAGGAAGACCGGCAGCGGACATCTCGTCGTAGATCCGATTCACCCCCTCGTTCATCTCGCGCACAAGACCGAGTTCGTACAAGACCCGCGAAATGCTCGGATTCCGTGAGAAGCGGGTTTCCCGAATATTCGCGATCCGGACCGGACCAGGAAATCGTCCGGGGCTTTCGATCTGCATACGATCATCGAATATCTTCACGCGAATGTGATCACCCTGACGGCTATAAGATCGATGGGTCACGGCATTGACGATTGTCTCGAACCATGCAAATCGTGGCAATTCCGGCACATACTCAAATCGTCCATCGCGATTCAGGCGAACTACATTCTTGACCCGTCGTGCGACCAGATCGGTCGCCACAGCGATCTGGTACGGAAGGGGGCCTTCGGCACGCTCGTCGAACACCACGTTCATCCGCTCGGCGATCCCTTCATATTGGATGACCCGCACAAATGCCTGGGGCATGAACGCGTCTGGTCGCTTTCCGAACACCAGCCATGCACCCTAGGTCACCTGGTCTTTCCCTTCCTGGGGGAGGATCAGGTGCCGAGCACGCAAAAGCGCGAGTGGACTATCGTCGAACACCATGGTCTGCACGAATGCATTGAGCTGTCCGTCGTCGAGGTCTCCCAACGTCGCATCGGTGACCACGGTGCGGTCGAATTGACGCTCGCCCCGCTCCAACACGAACTCCCGCTCCGCGTCGGCGTCGAGTCTTCGGTTCTGGTCACCGTACCGGACAAACACTTCGCCCCGCTGATTTCGATGCACCCGCTCACTGGCCGGGATCTCGAACACGAGGAGGTGTCGCTCCCTGCCATCGCCATCCCGAACGCCTCGGAGAGAAGGTCGGCACCGCACTGGCGGTTCCGAAAAGGTCACTGCCGCCTGCTGCAACTCATTGAGATGGTCACTCGTGATATCCACACCAGAGATCAATCCGTCGTCATCAACGCCGACGATCAGTGTCCCACCCTCGGCATTGGCGAAGCCAATGAGCGCGTCGGCAAGCGCCTTCGGTGACCGCGAACCGCTTCCGATCGAACCACTGATTCTCCCGACCCCCGATAAGATCCTCGATCACACGCTCGCCAGTTGGACTGTCGTCCATGTCGATGGCTGGCTCAACCATGCCTCACTCCCCTCGATCCTGCGCATCGGATCGTTTACATATTCACGTGGGTCGCTCGCCGGAGGTGAGGGCCATGGGATTTGCCCACCGACATTAGGACACAATGGGCCGCGATGCTCACAGGGTCACCTCCCCGTCTTCTTGGTGCTGCGGCAGATTCTCCACCGTCACCGGTTCGATCTCCCCGGCCGGGACGAAGCCGAAGACCTGGCCGTAGAAGGACAGCTCGGCCTCCAGGGCCCGGACGATCGTCTCGGCCCGCCGGAAGCCGTGCCGCTCGTCCGCGAAGGGAACATACGCCACCGGCAGGCCCCGGGCCCGGACCGCCGCGACGATCGCCTCCGCCTGCGCCGGCGGCACGACCGGGTCGTCGAGCCCCTGAAACACGATCAGCGGGCAGGAGAACCCGTCGACGTGGTGGACCGGCGAACGCTCGCGGTACCGGTCCCGCATCTCCGGATAGGGGCCGACGAGCCGGTCGAGGTAGCGGGACTCGAAGTCGTGGGTATCCCGCGCCAGCGCCTCCAGGTCACCGACGCCGTACAGGCTCGCCCCGGCCCGGAAGGTGTCGCGGAACGCCAGTGCCGACAGGGTCGTGAACCCGCTGGCACTGCTGCCCCGGATGATCAGCCGTTCGGGATCGGCATCGCCCCGCTCGACCAGGTAGCGTGCGGCCGACACGCAGTCCTCCACGTCCGCGATGCCCCATTCGCCATCCAGGGCCTCCCGGTAGGCTCGGCCATACCCGGTACTCCCCCGGTAATCGACGTCCACCACGGCGAAGCCCCGGCTGGTCCAGAATTGGATCTTGGCGCCGAAGGCGGTCGAGGTGGCCCCCGTCGGCCCCCCGTGGCTCTGGACGATCAACGGCGGCGATTCTCCGGGCAAGCCCTCGTATCCCGGGTTGACCGGCGGGTAGTAGAACGCGTGGGCCACCTGCCCGTCGCCGGTCGGAAACGAGATCGGTGCGGGCCACGAGATCGCCTCTCCCGCCAACGGACCGGGTTCCGACACGCTCAGGACCCGTGTCTCGCCGGTCACCACGTCCCAACGGACCACGGCCCTTGGCCGGTCCGGCGCCCCAGCCGTGAAGACGACCCCGCCGGCACCGGCCCGGACATCGCCGACGTCGGTGAACGGCAGGTCGATCCGGTTGGCCGTCCCAGTTCTCGGGTCGAGCGACCACAGGTTCCACGTTCCCGCCTCCACGGCCGCGATCGCCACCTGGTCCGGACCGATGAAGTCGTAGGTGGACATCCCGAACCCCCACTGGGGCACCCCGCACTCGCGCTCTCCCGGCCAGACCGGCACGAGGCCGTCTCCCTCGACGCGGTGCAGATTCCACCACCCGCTCCGGTCGGAGACGACGTAGAGGTCACCCGACGGGGACCACCGGGGCTGGAACAGCGATTCCGCTGCCCCGCCAGCCACGCGGGCGGGTTCCCCGACCCGACCATCCCCGTCGATCGGCGCCCGCCACAGGGTCGTGCCGTCCCAGGGCATGTTCGGGTGGTCCCAGCTCAGCCAGGCGAGCGCTGACCCGTCTCGGTGGAGGGCCGGCGAGCTGACGAAGTCGCTCCCGGCGAAGATCACCTCCCCCGGGCCGCCCGCCAAGGACACGGTCACCAGGGCATGGGCGGTCCCGGACCCCGCTCCCACCCGTTCCCGGACGGCGAAGACGCGGCCGTGCCGCCGGTCCATCACGAGATCGGCATATCGCTCCGCCCCCCCGGTCGTGATCGGCACGGGCACCCCCGCGCCACCCGGCACCACGCCGGGCTCGGCCAGCAGGTACAGGCGCCCGTCATCACCATTGGAGAAGACCAGCGAGCCGTCCGCCACGGCGAACGCCCCTCCGCCGTACTCGTGGACCCGGCTCCGGACATCCCACGGCGCGGCCACCAGATCGAATCTCCCTCCCTCCGGGCCGTGCCCGTCCCCACTCCCCTCACTCCCGGCTCCGGCCCGCCACCGGACCACGATGCCGCGCCCGCCCTCACTTGGGCGCCCCTCGTGCCAACAGACGGCCGCACCTTCGAGCGCCACCTGGCCGATCCGGACCCCTCCCGTCGCCACGTCCGCCGCCGACAGCGCGGACGGCCAGGTCCCAAACGAACGTCGAGTCACCGCCATCGCGCATCGTCTCCCTGTCAACGGCCAATGGGGAACGCGCGTTCCGATCACGACCCGGCCACGCCGACCACCCCGAAGCCGACAGGATACCCCGGCCCCCGGCTACCGGCCCCCGGCCCCCGTCTACCGACTCGTCACCCGGCAAATCAGGACTATCGGGCGGCGTCCCGCCGGGACC
>JBBJOE010000097.1:0-8402 GCA_037721765.1 Thermomicrobiales bacterium | reverse complement strand
GTGGTGTGGCCGCGGGGGGGCGGGGCCCGTCGCCCCACGGGCGTCACCGACTCCATGATGGTGGGCACCCGGGTGGCCCCCGCCCGGGGGGCCGGTGACGACGTGTCATGTCCAAGCCATGTCCATTCGCTCGCCGGGAGTGGGAAAAGGTTCCCGCGCGGTCGAGAGTGCCGAAGAGCAGCCAGACCGGGCACCGGCTGCCAGGATGATGGCTCCGCCGGGCGATCGGCCGGCACCGCGAGTCATCGCCCGGTCGTCTGGTGGCGGCGCCGCCGGTCGGCCGCGGTCCGCTGAACCGAGCGAGGTCTCCGGGCCCGTCATGTCCGGCTAGAGGACCCGTGCGTCCCGACTCGTCCGTATCCTTGCAGGAGGTCCGCCGATGTCGCGCCCGAAACGGTCCGAGACGGAAGGGTTCCAGACGGTCACGACGGTCGCCCGGCGCCTGGGGCTGCAGCCTCAGATGGTGCGGACTCGGGTCGCGTCGGGTGCGCTCCCCCCGGCGACGAAGGAGACGCCCAGCCGGGTGATGCTGTTCGACGAGGCGTGGGTCGAAGCGGCGGAGAAGGCACACGCGGGCGGGACGCCCATCCGGCGGCGCCGGGCCGCCTTACGGGCCCCCAGCCCGGCGGCGTTTCTCGGGTATCCCCTGGGCACCGCCGGGAAGGTGCCCGGGTGGGGCGAGATCATCGCCTACTTCGAGGCACTGGCGGAGGCGTCGGATCGGGTCACGGTCGAGACGCTGGGGCCCTCGACGCGGGGGCGGCCGCTGATCGCCGTCGCCGTGTCGGCCCCGGAAAATTTGACCGGGCCGGGCCGGGAGCGGAACCGGGAGCTGCTCGGCCGGCTGTGGGACCCGCGCGATCGTCCTGAGACCGAGTTGGCCGAGGCGATCGCCCGGGCCCGCAGCGTGGCCGTGATCCTGGCCACCCAGCACTCCAACGAGATCGGCGCGGCGCTGATGACGATGGAGCTGGCCCATCTGCTAGCCACGGGCAACGACCCGGAAACGGGTGAGGTTCTCTCCCGGACCATCACCCTGCTCATCCCCAGCGGCAACCCGGACGGGATCGACATCATCGGTGAGTGGTACGCCCGCTGGCTCGGGACGCCGTATGAGGGTTGCGACCTGCCCTGGCTCTACCACCCCTATGTCGGACACGACAACAACCGTGATTGGTTCATGCTGACCCAAATCGAGAACCGGCACTTCGCGGCGATGCACAACCGCGAGCACCCCCAACTGGTCTTCGACATGCACCAGATGGGGCGGGACGGGGCACGCTTCATGGTCCCGCCGTTCATCGACCCGCTCGACCCGAACCAGGACCCCGTGATCCAGCAGGGGTTCGCGGCGATCGGCACGGCGATCGCGGCCCGCCTGACCGCCGCCGGCAAGCCCGGCGTGGCAACGCACATCGTCTTCGACAACTACTCCCCATCGTTGGCCTACGGCAACTACCACGGCAGCATCGACTTGCTCAGCGAGGCAGCAAGTTGCCGGTTCGCGACGCCCGTGACGGTCGAGGAAGATGACCTGCGATCGGGAGACGGCTTCGACCCCCGAGTGCGGACCTGGAACCACCCGCTGCCGTGGGAGGGCGGGCCTTGGACGTTGCGCGACATCCTCGACTATGACCTGATCGCGGCCCGGGCCTTCCTCGACCACGCGGCGAAGTACCGTGAGGGGCTGCTGCGCGACTACCTGGCCATCAACCGCCGGTCCATCGGGCGGGACGAGGCGCCCTATGGCTACGCCGTGCCACCGGCCCAGCACGACCCGGGAGCGGCCGACGAGTTGGTCGAGACGCTGATCCGGGGTGCCGTCGAGGTCGGGGAGGCGACCGGGCCGGTGACGTTGGACGGGGTGACCTACCCGGCCGGGACGCGGCTGATCGCCCTGGACCAGCCGGCCGGCAACTTCGCCAAGACGCTGATGGAGACCCAGGAGTATCCCGAACTGCGACGCTGGCCGGACGGTCCTCCCATCCCGCCCTACGACATCTCTGGCCACACCTTACCGCTCCAGATGGGCGTCGGGGCGGTCGAGATCAGGCAACCCATCCCGGCGGAGGCGCGGACCGCCGTCACGCCCCTCCTGGCGGTCCCGGCGCGGACCGGGTCGGTGTCGGGCGACGGGACGTGGGGCTGGGCGTTCCGGCCGGACGCGAACCACTCGACGTTGGCGGCACGGCGCCTCCTCGGGGCCGGGGCGCACGTCCACCGGGCCAAGGAGCGGGTCCCGGGCCTCGGTCTGCCATCGGGGTCGTACCTGGTTCCCCGACCGGGCGATGGGGCGACCGACATCACGGGGATCGTCACCGGGGCGGGGATCGACGTGGTCGGGCTCGATGGCCCGTTGACGGTCGAGACGCTGGAAATGGGCGGCACCAGGCTCGGGATCTACCAGAGTTGGGTCGCGAGCATCGACGAGGGGTGGGCGCGGTGGGTCCTCGACGAGTACGAGATCCCGCACGAGGCGCTGCACGACGGCGATGTCCGGCAGGGAGACCTGCACGAGCGGTTCGACGCGATTTTGCTGCCCGCGCAAGGGGGCGACGACCTACGGGATGGGCGACCGGAGAAGAACGCCTTCAAGGAACCGAACGCGCCCGGGTACACGGGTGGGTTGGGGGCGGTCGGGATGGACGCCCTGCGGCGGTTCGTCGAGCGGGGCGGGACGCTGATCACGAGCGATGGGTCGGCCTCGGCGGTGGCGGAGGCGTTTGCCCTGCCGGTCCGCAACGTGTTGGCGGCGCTGACCGAGTCGCAGTTCTACGGGCCCGGTTCGCTGCTCCGGGTCGTCGTCGATACGGATCACCCGCTCGGGTACGGCCTGCCGCGCCAGACCACGGTGCTGTTTTTGAAGGGTGTGGCCTTTGACCTGATCGGACCGGGGACTGTCGTGGCCCGGTATCCGCAGAGTGACCCATCGATGAGTGGCTGGCTGCTGGGCCCGGAGCACCTCTACGGGAAGGCCGCCGTGGTCGAGGTGCCGCTGGGGGAGGGCAAGGTGGTCCTGATCGGCTGCAGGCCGTACTTCCGGGCCCAAGCGCGGGGGACCTACAAACTCCTGTTCAACGCGATCGCCCAGGCCGGGTCCAGACCGAGCCGTTTGGAACTCGGGGGATAGGCGACGGTGCGGGAAGGGGTCGCGCCGCGGGCAGAGGAGGTCACGACCCGGGTCATGGCGGTCTTCACCGTGTCGTCGGAGAGGACATCGTCGTCCTCGCTCGGCTGACGGGTCCGACCCGGGTGACACGCACCCCGGAGCCGGGGTGGCCGATCGTCATAGCCCTCCCGCCAGCGTGGCCGGCGAACCCCACGGAGCAGCGTCGTTCGTGCCCGCCGCCCACTTGGGTCACTCCCGATCACGGTAGGGATGCGGTGGCCGCCGGCGCTGTCACGGTCGACGGCGCCCCGTCCGGCTCTTTGGTCGGGGTGGCCCGTGTCTTGATCACGGGTCCCCCGATCTCCACCGGGAGTTGACATCGGGACCCGTTCGTCTTGACACACCCGTCATCGCAGCGAGACCCAGGCCGCGGTGATCTCGTCTGGCTGCCCGACCAGGATTGCCGCGCCAGGGGGACGCCTCCCGCCCGGCCGCGACCCGGACCCGGTCCCGGGGCGATGGAACCACCACCGGAACGCGTTCCCGGGACAGCAGGTCGGACGGCAGTGCCCGCCTATGGCAGCCGATCCGTCGAACGGAGGAGATCGCCTTCACCCCCTCCCGGCGGGTGCGGATCGCGGGGCACCCGCCGGGCTCCGGGGACGGTACATGCGGTTCGGGTACCGCCGGCTCGACTTCGCCAGTCGCTCGGGGAGCGAGACTGTGGCATGGCCGGGCATCGCGTACATCGCGGCGCTCCCGTTGTCACGGGACCCGGCCGAACGTCCCGCTAGGCTTTCTCCTTTCCGCGCGGCCTCTGAGGCGTGCGTCCCCGTCCGGGCGTCCTCAGGCCCCGACGACTTCGTAGGCCACCCCATCCTGCACGGCGATCACCCGGGAGCCGAGGGCAAAGGCGCTGGCGAGGTCCGGATACTCCCCGGCGAGGCGGAAGTACTCCTCCGACCCATAGGTGACGGGGGTGGTCGTCATCAAGTCGGGGTCGTAGGTCGTTTCGACCCAGATGCCGCCCTGGTCCACGAAGGTCCTGGCCCCGACGTAGCGGATTGCCCCGGCCGCGTCGGCACTCGGGGCGGCAGCGGATTCGGCCCGCGCCAGGTCGCCGCCGGCGTCGGCCTCATCGACCGCCGACTGGCCAGATGTCTGGGCTGGGGAATCTCGGTCGGCCTGGACCTCGGCGGCGGCGGCGGCATTCCGGCCGGATTGGGTGAGGATGTCGTCCTCGGTGATGAGGTAGCTGGTGTAGGGCGTGACGATCCCGAACCGGACGCTCAAGTCGACGACCGACTGGACCAGCTCGGGGTCCTCGCCGCCCAGCCGGATCTGCTGGAGCAGGTAGCCGATCCGGCGGGTCGCCCAGAGGCGAGGCACGAAGGCGTCGCCACCGGTCGTGCTGAGGGTCACATCGTCGAAGACGTATTCCCGCACGGTGCCATTGACGGTGCCGCGGAGGGTGAGCGTGGCCGGCCCACCGCGGCGGTAGCGCCCGGCGACGACCAGTTGGCCGTCGGCGTACAGGTCGGGCAGGGGCGCGGGGTGCATGTCTGACGTGGCGACCCCGTCGATCGTCAGGGCGAGATCGACCAACACGGGCGAGCCCACCTTGGCCCAGAACGTCTCGACGGTCGCATCGAGGCTCTCTCCCGGGCGGACGTAGGTCGAGAGTCCCCGGTTCTCGGTGGCGAGGGTGTCGAGCAGGGTGGTATCGACATCGACACCGACCCCGAAGGCGAAGAGCCGGACGTTGTCCGGGGCGGCGGCCCGGGTGTTGTCGAGGATCCGGGCGACGTCGGTCTCACCCTCGGTCGGCAGGCCGTCGGTGAGGAAGAGCAGGGTCGTCGGAGGATCGGGCCGGACCATGCTGAGGCCCGTCCGGAGACCGCCGTCGATGTCGGTCCCTCCGGTGCTGGACAGGCGGTCGACCCAGGCGATCGCCGTCGGGGCCTCTGACGCCGGCAACAGTTCGGGGTCGAACACCCGGACCCCGGTGCTGAAATCGACCACCGCGAAGCGGTCCTCCGGGTTGAGCCGGCCGAGGACGTAGGTCAGGGCCGCCTTGGCTTGGGCCAGCTTCTCGCCCTCCATGCTGCCCGACGTGTCGAGGACCACGACGACGTCCTTGGCGAGGGCCGTCGACCGTTGCTCGATACCGGGCGAGGCGAGGAGGAGGAAGTAGCCCTCATCGGCGACCGTATCGTAGTAGCTCAGGACCGAGGCCCCGACGCCGCCGGTGGGCTGGCTGTAGAAGAGGGTGAAGTCGCCGCTCGGCCAGGAGTCGGAGGCTTCCCAGCCCGCGACGACGCTGCCGGGGCCCTTGCGGTCGAGGGCGACCGGGTGGGTGGGAGAGTAGACCGACTGGATGGCGTCCGCCGACTCGATCGAGACCCGGACGCTGGTCTGGGCGACGGGTTCGAGCGAGTAGCCGTCCATGCCCAGCGGGTAGACATAGCGGACCAGGCCGCCCTCGGCCGTCAGGATCTGGTCGTAGCTGATGCGGACCTCGCGCTCCCCACCGGGCGGGATCGGGAAGATGCTGGCCCGCAGGGCGGCCTGGCCAGCGTACTCCAGGAGGGCGGGATCGCGCCGCTCGGCGACGATCCGCTCGTAGATGGAGCGAGCGGTCTCGGCGTCGAGCAGTTCGGCCTCGACCGGCACGCCGTCGACGACCATCGTGAAGGCGCCGACCGATGCCCCGTCGGGGATGGGGAACAGGTAGATGCCCTCCGCATCCCAGGCGTTGGGATTGACGAAGGTTTGAGAGATGGAGGTCGTCGCGACCTGGTCCTTGATCGACACGTCGACCGCGTGGCGGCGAATCGTGAGCTGGTCGCCGATCGAGACCGGCGGGCAATCGCCCGCTTCGCAGAGCGGTGGTTCGGTGACGATGATGCCCTGACCCATCGCCGGACCGGCTGACCCCAGGAGGGCCGCCACGACGAGCAGCAGCGAGAGCGCCTGGCGGATCGCGACGTGCGGGGACGAAAGAGATCTTCGCGGGAGCGACGTTAGCTCGACAGGGTCTCGGGTCGGACGCGGTCCGGTTGCCATGACGGTCGAGGATGCCCGGGAGCGCTGGGACATGATCGTGGTCCTCCGTGAACCTCTGGCGACGCGAAACGCGACGGGGACGACAGTCGTCTTGGTGTGAGGACGACGACGGTGTCGATCCGGTTCCCTCCCCGGTGTGGCCGGGGCCGGTCGTGAGGCGTGACGGGCCGGACAACGTTGCGCGGCCGGCCGGGATTCGGCCACAATCGGGACGGACGGATAGAAGGAACGATCGAGACGAGGGCATGGCATGTCGAGCTTCGACGAGACGAGTGGTGGGACACCCGTGGCAGGATCACGGCGCCGGGGCGGAGTGAGCCGCCGGGCGGTTCTGGTCGGTGGCGCCGCGTTCGCCGCGACCGCTGGATATCGCCGGGCCGCGGCCCAGGATGTCCAGATCAGCCGGCGGGAAACGGACCCGGTGCTGGTCGGCGGTCGCACCTATGACGCCTATGTCGAGGCGGCCGACAAGCGCGGCCAATTCGCCTATTACAGTTGCGAGTTCGACGCCGCCTGGATCGTCCTCAACACGTTCGGGATCGACGCCGCCTTCGAGGACCAGTTGGCGATCACTGGTATCGACCGCGACCCCGAGCCCTACGCGGTCGAGACCGCCGGCGGCATCGTCGTCTACGGAGGCGACATCGCCGAGACGTTCTGCGGCGACTTCACCTGGAACTACCTGGCCAAACTGCGCTCCCCGGCGATGCGGAAGGTCTTCGACGCCTACGGGCTCGATGTTCGCCCAGTGCGGGACCGGCACGACATCGAGGCGGCGCTGCTGCGGGGCGAACCGATCTGGCTCAAGCCGACGGTGGATTTCAAACCGTTCACCATTGCCACCTGGTCCACCCCGGACGGCACGACCTACCCGACCGTCCTCGATAACGACCACGCCGTGGTGGCGGTCGGGTACAACCATGACGTGGTGGTCATCAAGGACCCCCTCGGCCCGACCAACACCAACTGGGACCGGGCCTGGGAGTACGAGGTGCCCTGGCCGGACTTCCTGCGCTGCTGGGAGGCCCAGGCGGACGACGGGTTGGCGGTGGGACCACCCAATCCGATCTCGGGCGATGGGACAGCCGGGCCCGATGCGATGGACGTCCCTTAGCGATTGTCGCCATTCCTAACCGCCGATACGTCCAGTCCTCACCATATGGTCGCTCCGGTGTGCCTATAATCCGCATGCCGGACGATATTACCGGCATCAGATGGAGGAAGACAAGATGAGCATGGGGGCCAGTGTCGTCACCTATACGGTCGAAAAGCAACACGCCGACGAGCTCCATCGTCGGGTTCGGGACCACCTCGTGCCGGCCGCCCGCCAAACGGGCGGCTATCGTGGCTTCTTGCTCCTCGATCAAGGCGATGACAAACGCCTCGCCATCTTGATCTTCGATTCAGTCGCGGACGTCGCGGCCGCCCAGCAGGTGATCGGCCCGGTCGGGCGAGAACATACCTACGCGCTGATGTCGGGTCCCGCGATCGGATCTATCGGGACCATCGTGGTCAGCGATGGGTTGTTCGAAGTGTCGACGACTCCGTGAATTCGCAGGGCACTGATCGGAACAGTCACACCCAGGAACAAGGACGACCGCATCGCAGCGGGGCGAGCCGGTCGAATCGCCGTGGTGAACCTGGCCGAACCCAACGAATGACAGGCCCATCCCGTTGGATCGGGCGCTGGCGACGCGATCGTTACCTCGCCCCCGGACACCGCTGGTTCCGGCTAGAATTGGACGGGCAAGCTCCGGAGGGCGCGGAAGACGGTCGTAGGGGCATAGGTCAGCGGCAGCGCGGTCGCGTCAAGGGCCAGGTCCGGGAAACGGCGTAGCAGCGTGCCGATCGCCATCGTGCCCTCCAACCGGGCGAGGGGTGCCCCGATACAGAAGTGGGCCCCGAAGCCGAATGCCAGGTGACGGTTGTCCGGGCGGTCGAGTACGAGCGAGTCCGCGTTCTGGAATCGGGATGGGTCACGATTCGCCGCCCCGAGCCAGAGATCGACGAACTGTCCGGTCCCGATCGTCTGGCCGTCCCAGACAACATTCGCCAGGGCCCGGCGTGACGTGACCTGGACCGGGCTGTCGAAGCGCAACAATTCCTCGACGGCCGATCCCATCGAGACGTCGCCGGTGATCAGGCGATCACGTTCCGCCGGATGGGCGAGCAAGGCCAGCACCCCATTGCCGATCAGGTTGGTCGTGGTCTCGTGGCCGGCGATCAG
>JBBJOE010000096.1:0-8513 GCA_037721765.1 Thermomicrobiales bacterium | reverse complement strand
CGACACCGGACACGACCATCGCCGACCTGATCGGCGAGGTGGACCCGATCAAGGTGGCCGAGGGCCGCTACTTGTCCGACGAACTGACGATTTCCTACGGACTGGTGCCGCGGACCAACCGGGGTATCTTCGCGATCAACGAGTTGCCCGATCTCGCCGAACGCATCCAGGTGGGTCTCCTGAACATCATGGAGGAGCGCGACGTCCAGATCCGGGGGTACAAGATCCGGCTCCCGCTCGACGTGGTCGTCGTGGCCTCGGCGAACCCGGAGGACTACACCAACAGGGGCCGGATCATCACCCCGCTCAAGGACCGTTACGGGTCCCAGATCCGGACCCACTACCCGGAGACGGTCGACCTCGAGGTCGAGATCATGGATCAGGAGCGGACCGTCTTCGAGACTGCCGGGGTCGAGATGACCGTGCCGCCGTTCATGAAGGAGATCATCGCCGAGGTGACCCACGCCGCCCGGCGGTCGCAGGACGTTTCCCAGCGTTCGGGCGTCTCGGTCCGGATGAGTGTCGCGAACTACGAGAACCTGGTCAGCAATGCCACGCGGCGGTCGATCCGGCTCGGCGAGCGACAGGCCGCACCCCGGGTATCTGACCTGGCGGGTGTGCTCGCCTCGACCAGCGGCAAGATCGAGTTGGAGACGATGGGCGAGGTCCGGGAGGACCAGGTCGTCGAGAAGTTGCTCAAGACGGCGGTGGTGACGGTCTTCAACCGCCACTTCTCGGCCCGCCAGTTCGACCGGCTCGTGCTGGCCTTCGACAACGGCCTGAACGTCGAGAGTTCCGACATGATGCCGGCGATGGATTACGTTCACCAGCTGAGTCACCTGGATGGGATGGGTGACGCCGTGTCGAGCCTCGGCGTGGGCGGCAACCCCGCGGCGGTGGCCAGCGCGGTCGAGTTCGTCCTCGAAGGGCTCCACCTGCACCGGCGCCTGAACAAGGACGAGAACGCCGGTTCGGCCCGCTTCCACCGCTAGGGCGGCCCGGACGCCGGGGCAAGGAGGTCGTGTTGGAGGGTTTACCGGCGCGGCAGCCAGTCCGTCCGGGGGCATTTCTGTCCCCCGGACTGGCGTCACACACTGACTCCCTACCCGATCGACCGGGTGGACGGACCGCGAGGACGCGGTATGGTCGCCTCTAGCAGATGCTCCAAACATCCAGGCCGGCGCTAGACCACGGGTTGGCCGGGCCGCACGGGAAGGGATGCTCCCCATGATGAGCCATCGCCACGGCGCCCGGTACTCGCGCTGGGACGGTACGCAGCAGCTCGACACCCTCGACGCCGGCGAATTGATGAGCGCCCTCTCCGACGACCTAATGCAGAGCGGCAACCTCGATCTGGCCCTGCAGCGCCTGTTCCGGTGGGGGTTCGACCGCGAGGACGGGCAGCGCATGCCCGGCCTGCGGGACATGATGCAGCGCCTGAAGGAGCGACGGCAGGAACAGCTTGACCGCTACGACCTGGGGTCGATCCTCGATGACGTGAAGGAGAAGCTGCGGGAAGTCCTGGCCACCGAGCGCCAGGGCATCGAGAAGCGGTTGAGCGAGGGACGTGACCGGCTGGGCGAGCGAGAGGTCGCTGCCGACCCGGGTGAGCCCGGCGAGGACGGGAGCCCGGCCGCGGCAGACCGGAACGAGGGGGAAGAGGCGGGGTCGCGAGACGGGCAACCATCGTCGCCGGACGCCGCGTCCGCGACCCCCTCGGGCCAGGCGGGCGACGGCGATGTCCCCGGCGGCGAATACGACGCCGACCTGCACAGGCTGCTCGAGCAGATGGCCGCCAAGAAGCTCGACCAACTGGGGAAGGTGCCCGACGACCCGGCCGGGGCGATCCAGGCCCTGCGCGACTACGAGTTCATGACCGCGGAGGCGCACCAGCAGTTCCAGGAACTGCTGGCGATGCTCCAGCAGCAGGTCCTCCAGTCCAGCTTCCAGGGCATGCGACAGGCCCTCGGCCAGACCACGCCGGAGGACGTGGCCGACATGCGGCAGATGCTCTCCGACCTGAACGAGATGCTGGAGGCGAAGCAGCGCGGCCAGGACCCGAACTTCGACCAGTTCATGCACAAGCACGGGCACCACTTCGGCAACGATGTCCAATCCCTCGACGATTTGGTCGAGCGGATGGGTCGCCAGATGCAGGCGATGCAGCAACTGATGCAGAGTATGAGCCCGGAGCAGCGGTCGCAGTTGGAAGGGATGATGCAGGCCATCATCCAGGACCCGGGCCTGCAGGAGCAGATGTCTCGCCTGGGCGAGAACCTGGGCCAGGCGATGCCGCCGGGAGACTGGCGGCGGCGGTTCCAATTCTCGGGCGACCAGTCGATGACGCTATCGGAGGCGATGCGGACGCTGGACCGGCTGAACGACTTTGATGACCTGGAGCGGCAGCTGCGTGATGTCCAGGACTGGACCGACCTGGCGGCGCTGGACGACGACAAGGTCCGGGACCTCCTCGGCGAGGAGGAGGGCGAGCAGATGGGCCAGCTCCAGCGGCTGGCCAAGATGCTGGAAGATGCCGGATACGTCAAGGAAGGCCGCAACGGCTACGAGCTGACCCCGCGTGGGGTCCGCAAGATCGGCGAGAAGGCCCTGACCGACATCTTCCAGGATCTCCAGAAGGACCGCCTCGGCCAGCACGACCTACGGGACCGGGGCGGGGCGGGGGAGAGGACGGATGTCACCAAGGAGTACGAGTTCGGCGACCCATTCCTCCTCGACCTGCCGAAGACGGTGATGAACGCGATCCAGCGGGGTGGGGCCGGGTCGCCGGTCCGGCTCTCACCGAGCGACTTCGAGGTGTACCAGACCGAGTACTCGACCCGCTCGGCCACGGTGCTGATGGTCGACATGAGCCGGTCGATGCTCTACAACGGCTGCTTCGACGCCGCCAAGCGGGTGGCACTGGCGTTAGATTCGCTGATCCGGTCCAAGTATCCCCGGGACGAGCTCAGCATCCTCGGGTTCTCGTCGCTGGCACGGGAGCTGAAGCCGGTCGACCTGCCGACGCTTGATTGGAATGAGTACAACTACGGCACCAACATGCAGCACGGCTTCCAGATGGCCCGCCAGATCTTGAACCGGCACAAGGGGGCGAACCGGCAGATCATCGTGATCACCGACGGCGAGCCGACCGCCCACTTCGGGCCGGGCGGCAACGTCCAGTTTGCCTACCCCCCGACGCCCCGGACGTTCCAGGAGACCCTGAAGGAAGTGGTCCGCTGCACGCGGGACGGGATCACGATCAACACCTTCATGTTGGAACGATCGCCGTACATGGTCGAGTTCATCAACGACCTGATGCGGATCAACGGCGGTCGGGTCTTCGTCGCCACGCCGGACCGGCTGGGGGAATATATCCTGGTCGACTACGTCACCAACAAGAAGAAGTGGGTCGGCTGATCTGTGACCCGCGTGGCCGGCCGGGGGCGCCACCAGGGTGCCCAATGACGGATGGCCCGGCCCTTCCGCCCGACCGGACCCGGCTAACCGTGACCAACGGACGGTGTGCGGTGATTGAGCTCGTACGACCCCGCACCGACAATGGGGGCAACGGCCGGTCGGGGTGATCGAGCCAAAACGGCTCGCCGGGTACGGGGTGCGGTGATGACGAACGTGTTCGCGGTCGTGGGAGAGCACCGGCTGGTGCGGGGCCGGTTGTTGCTGAAGGGCGACGACGGGCAGTTCTACGCCTATGCCGAGGGGCACCGCAAGATGGTTCCCGTGCGACCGAACGCCGATTGGCTTCTGGACGGGGACCGTGAGCGCGGCGACCCGGCCAAGCAGGGCGATCACCGGATGGGCGTCGCCCGGCACGCCTGAGTCGACGACGAACGGTCGGCGGGGCGACGCCACGGACGATGGGGAGCCCATGCCGCGCCCCGGCAACACCTATTCGCACGACGATGAGCACGGCGCCCTCGGCAGACATCGGGGCGCCGTCCGGCGTTTTCCAAGGGCGACCCCCGCCAGTGGGTGGACGAACTTCCCCGGGATCGTGGCGCGCTCATTTGACGGCACCGGCGGTCAGGCCGCGGACGATGTAGCGTTCGAGGAAGATGCCGACCAGGGTCAGGGGCAGGATGGCGGCGGAGGCGACGGCGGCCATCGCCCACCACTTGGCGCCCTGGGAACTGACCTGGGCGGCGACCATCCAGGGCAGGGTGACGGCGTGGCTGGCGGCCAGGACGGTGGCGAAGAAGTACTCGTTCCAGGCCAGGATCATCGAGAGGATGAAGGCGGCCACCATGCCCGGCGCGGCGATGGGCACCACGATCCGGGCGAAGGCCCCGAAGAGGCTCGCGCCGTCGACCAGGGCGGCCTGTTCCAGTTCGATCGGGATCGAGGCAAATTGGTCCCGCATGATCCAGATCACGATCGGTAAGTTGATCACGGTGTAGAGCAAGACGAGGCCGGTCCGGGTATCGAGCAAATTCAATTCGTTGTAGAGGATCAGGATGGGCATCGCCACGGCGACCGGCGGCAGGATGAGCTGGGACAGGAACCAGAACGAGATGTCCCGGTTTCGCCAGGGGCCAAACTTGTAGCTGAACCGGGTCAGGCCGTAGCCCGCCAGGGAACCGAGGGCGACGGAGAGACCGGCCGAGGAGAGGGCGACGACCAGGCTATTGCGGGCGTTGCGGAAAAAGATCTCCCGGTTATCGCCCGCGAGGACCGCGTCCCAGCCGATCGAGGACGGCTCGAACTGGGTCCAGGGGATGTACTGGGGGCCGCGCAGGACGGCGACCTGGTCCTTGATGGAGGTACTGAACGTCCAGTAGATCGGGAACAGGCAGATGAAGGCCCAGGTGAGCAGCACGAGGTAGGTCAGGACGCGGCCGATGCTCCGTCCACGGCGGCGGCTCGGGGTGGTCGCGGACGTGGCTACCGTCGGGATGGTGGTGGATCGGGCACTATCCGGCGAGGCGGCGACCATGGGCGATATCCTCGATAGTGAGCCGGGACGGGGCGGGGTCAATTGCCGCTGATGGCCCGGGCGCGGCGGCCGACGGTCAGCAGCAGGACGACAACGGTGACGGTGACGACGATGAGGAAAATCTGTGACATGGCGGTGGCGTAGCCGACGTCGAGACCTTGGACGCCACGACGGTAGATATAGGACGTCAGGGTTTCGGTCGAGTTTCCCGGCCCGCCGCCGGTGACGACCAGGATGATGTCGATGACCTTGAACTCGAAGATGACCCGGAGGATGACCGCGGTCAGACTCACCGGCAGGAGCAGCGGGAAGGTCATGTCCTTGAAGCGTTGCCAGGGACTGGCGCCGTCGATGTGGGCTGCCTCGAAGACCTCGACGGGCATGGCCTGAAGACCGGCGAGGAGGAGGACGAGCATGAACGGGATGCTGTACCAGGCGTCGATGATGAGGAGCGAGGCGATGGCCCGGGGGCCGGTGTCGAAGAAGGTGATGCCGTCGAACCCGAGGGTGCGCAGCAGGTCGGCCAGGGGGCCGCGCTGGGCGTCGAAGATCGAACGACCGATCATCCAGCCGGCGGCGACCGGGCTCATCATGAACGGGAGCAGGAACGCGACGCGGAAGAAGCGCCGGCCGGCGAGATCCTGATTCAGCAAGAGGGCGAGGCCGAGGGCGATCGCGTACTGGACCGGGACGCCGATGCCGACGAAGAGGAAGTTATTGCGCAGGGCGTTCCAGAAGCGACCGTCGCCGGCGATGGCGCGAAAGTTTGCCAGGCCGTTGGGAACGCGACCGGCCGGGTCGTTGAGTTGCCAGTCGGTGAAGCTGACATAGAGGCCGAAGACCGTCGGGAAGATGACCACGGCGAGGGTGACCAGCACCGCCGGCAGGAGGAACACGCGTTGCTGACCAGCGGTCCCGGCCCCCCGGCGCGGACCGCGCCGGACTCCGGCGGTGCCCGGCGCACCCGGTGTCGCCGGAGTTCCCGCCGCGGACGTGGTGTCGATGGACTGGTGAACCATCTTGCTCCCCGGGGCGGATCCATAGCCGAGACGGTGCGGTGGTCACTCGCCGGGTGCCGGGGCCCGGGAGGAGACGACGCGGGGATGGCGGGAAATGGTCCGACGGGCCCAGACCGAGGTCCGGACCCGCCGTGGTGCCGCGATGGGGCGCCGGGGCTAGCCGAGCGACGCCTGGTAGAGCTCGACCTGTCGTTCGCGATCGAGGGAGTCGGTGATCTCATCCCACCGCGTGGCGGCGCTGTCGAGCGCTTCCCGCGCCGTCACGTCGCCGGTGACGGCCCGGGTGTAGGCGGCTTCGAGGGCCTCGAAGTAGGAGCCCTGACCCGGGATGCGCAGGTCGATGATGCGGTTCGGGTGGTTGTAGGACTCTTGGATCGAGTTCAAGTATTCGGAGGCCTCCTCTTCCGGGAAGCCGCTGACGGTCCACTCGGAGGCGGTGAAATGGCTCTCGCGCCACGGGTTCATCCCGGACGGGTAGACACTCATCCAGGCCGAGATGTCCTTGCCCGTGAGGTGGGCGACCAGGTCCCAGGCGGCGGCGGTGACCCCCTGGGTCTCGGCCTCGTTCATCACGTAGAGTCCCCAGCCGAGGAAGGCCAGGTAGGGGGCAAAGTTGGTCTCGGGCAGGGTCTCGAAGGCGCTCGTCTCGTAGTTGTAGACATCTGGCGAACCGGGCAGGATGCTGTAGCCCACCTTTCCCTGCACCAGGCTCGTGTCGCTGGTGTAGACGTTGGACCCGACGTCGGCCCACCAGTGGCACATCGTGCCGGTCCCGGCCAGGAAGTTGTCGAGGTTTTTAAGCAGTTCGGCGTTGGTCTGGTCCGGCGGGGCGAACTCGATGCCGGCGACCATGTCCTCCAGGGCCCGGACCCAGGCCGGGCTATTGATGCGGGGCGTCATGTCCGGGGAGAAGAAGAAGGCCGGGTCGCCGGGATACTTCGCGTAGGCACTGGCCCGGCTGGCGAAAAAGTAGGTCCCCGTGCCGCCGGACGGGGCGAGGGAGTCGAGGATGCCGTAGAGCGGCTCGCCGTCGAGTTCCTTCCCGGCCAGGAAGGCCGAGTAGGCCTGGACCTGCTGCCAGGTGGTGGGGATTCCGAACTCGCCCTCGCCGCCGGACTCGGTCCACTGGGAGGCCAGGTCGGGTGAGGAGAAAACATCCTTGCGGTAATTGAAATGGTGCATGTCTCCGTCGATCGAGGCACCGTAGGTGACCCCGTCCCAGGTCCGGGTCGGGGCCTGGAGGTAGGGAACGATGTCGTCGAAGGCGTAGGCGGCGTCGGCGAGCAGGGCCTCGGGCATCGGCTGGCAGTGGCCACCGCCGAGGAGGTCGCCCTCCCAGCCGCCGGAGCCTTCCAGGATGTCGAACCCGACGCTGTCGGTGCTGATCGCCTGCTGCATGCGGGAGAAACTGTCGGCCTGAGTGACTTCGATCCACTCGACGGTGGCGCCGGTGTGCTCTTCCCAGGCCTGGGCGACCTGGCGGAAGACGTCGACGTGGAAGTTCTCGTTGCTGAGCCCCTGGAACCGGACGGTCTGACCGGCGAAGGCGCCCGGGTCGACTCGCTTCTGGAGGGTCAGTTCTCCGGCGCGGACGGCGTCGGCCGAGCCGAGTAATTCGGCCCGGATATCGTCCTGGGCCAAGGTCCGGCGGTAACCCTTGCCAGCGAGCCCGGTGGCGCAGAGGGCCGCGGCGGCCCCGGTGGCACCCTTGAGAACACGACGGCGAGAGAGGGGAAGGACGAGTGCCGATGATGTGCCACGCTTCGGGGTCATGCGAACTCCTTCATCGATGCGCCGGGCACTCCATCGTTGCCCGATCACGTTGGGATCGTGTGTCCGGTCCCACGACGCCGAACGTTTCTCAACCGAAACGGTCGGACGGAGGCGGGGAGGCGCTCGATCTGCCGTGAGCGGTGCTAGCATACCGGGCTGCCGTGGCCTGTCAACCGGGTCCGGTCCCGAAGACGCACACTTGGCCCGATGCGGCTCCGATGCCCACGCCGACCCGGAGGACCCGATGGCCGACCGCCCGACTCGACACGAGGACCGGCCCGGTTCGAGACCGCCCAGGCACCGCTACGCGACGCGCCTGAACAGTGTGCGAGGAGCGGAAGCGACCCGGTCGGTCACGGAGGCGATCCTGGCCATCGGCCAGGTGCCCGGTGCCGGGGCGATCGAACTCAATGCCCCACAGCACCTGGATGGACAGGACCTCGTCGCTCTCCGGTCGGCGATCGACGCCTCCGGGTTGCCCGTCACCGCCATGAACCTCCGGTTCGAAGGGGCGCGGTTCCGGGACGGGGCGTTCACCAATCCCGACGAGGCGACGCGGCGGGCCGCGATCGACATCGCCCGGCACGCCGTCGAGAGCGCGGTCGCGTTCGGGGCCGACCACGTGATCGTCTGGCTGGCGGACGACGGGTTCGACGCGGCCGGACAGGTGGATTACCGGCGGGTGTGGGACGACGCGGTCGACGGGGTCGCGATCGTGGCTCGGCATGACCCGGAGGTGCGGGTCAGCATCGAGTACAAGCCCCGGCAGC
>JBBJOE010000095.1:0-8626 GCA_037721765.1 Thermomicrobiales bacterium | reverse complement strand
GTCGGTGTCGATTGGCGGGTGGTGAAATGGTATCACAAGGGTCTTTGGAACCTTTGTTTCAGGTTCGAATCCTGGCCCGCCAGCCCCCGGGGGACGCGGCTCCGCCGCCTCCCACGACCTCCACTCGTGTCTCGCCCGAGGGTCCGTGAACACTCCGGACATTCTCCCGGTGCCAGGCACCCAGCGTCCATACCTGACCCTCGTCATCCTGGCCGCCGGGCACGGCACGCGGATGCGATCTCGCCTGCCGAAGATGCTCCATCACGTGGCGGGCGTGCCGATGCTGCGCCGCGTGATCTCGGCCGGCATGTCGGCCGTTCCGGATGGGGTGGTCCTCGTCGTCAGCCCCGGACTCGCCGCCCACCCGGCATTCCGGTCGGCCCTACCCCCCGGGGCCGCCGGACTCCTCCAGATCGTCACCCAGCCCGAACCGCTCGGCACCGGGCACGCCGTGGGCATCGCCCTCGCGGACCTGCCAGACGGGGCGAACTCGGGCGACGCGGCGACCCTCGTCCTCCTGGGGGACCACCCCCTGCTGACCCCGGCGATCGTCGCGGGCGTGGTGGGAACGGCCCGCGAATCGCCGGCACTCGTGACGTTGTTGACGTGCCTGGTCGATGACGCGGGTGGCTACGGCCGGATCGACCGCGACCCGGACGGGCGTGTCCGGGCCATCGTCGAGCGGGCCGATGACGACCCCGCCGCCCGGACCGGCCGCGTCGAGATCAACAGCGGGATGATGGTCCTGGCCACCGGTTGGGCCCGGGAAGCCCTCGCCGCGACCGCGCCGAGCCCGATCACCGGCGAAATCTACCTGACCGGCCTCGTCGGCCGGGCGGTCG
Source organism: Thermomicrobiales bacterium (assembly GCA_037721765.1). Lineage (GTDB taxonomy): Bacteria > Chloroflexota > Chloroflexia > Thermomicrobiales > UBA6265 > JACCVE01. The sequence goes on along the minus strand of JBBJOE010000095.1, from coordinate 7,784 downwards.
GCGGGGCTCGACCCGGCGCGGCCTGGCCGGTGGGGACCCTCGTCTCGCCGGCCGACGTGGCGATGGGGGTCAACGACCGGAACCAACTCGGCGAGGTCGAGCGGGTCCTGCACGGCCGGGCGCGAACGCGGCACCAGTTGGCCGGGGTCTCTCTGGTCGGCGCGGAGACGATCTTCATCGAAGACGATGTCGAGATCGGGCAGGATTCGACGATCATGCCCCATACCGTGATCGGGGCGGGGACCCGGATCGGGACCGGCTGCGTGATCGGGCCGGGCGCGGTGATCCGGGACAGCCGGATCGGGGACGGCTGCGAGGTGCGGGGTTCGACCCTGACCTCGGTCGTCCTCGGGGACGGCGTGGACGTCGGCCCCTATGCCCACCTGCGGCCGGGCACGGTCGTCGGCGACGGGGCACATGTCGGCACCCACGCCGAGCTCAAGAACGCCACGATCGAAACCGGGGCCAGCGTCGGGCACTTCAGCTATGTCGGCGACGCCCGGGTCGGCGCCCGGACCAACATCGGGGCCGGGGTCGTGACCGCCAACTACGATGGCGAGCGCAAGCACCAGACCGACATCGGGGCCGACGCCTTCATCGGCAGCGACACGATCCTCCGGGCCCCGGTCCGCATCGGTGACCGGGCCCGGACCGGGGCCGGTTCGGTGGTGACCAAGGACGTACCAGACGACGCCTTGGCGGTCGGCGTACCGGCCCGGGTGATCCGGCGAAATCTCCCCCGGCCGGTGACCGGCGGGGCGACGGCCGATGCGGTCGAATCGGCCGAGCCGGGCACACCTGGCGGCACGGCGGCGGCGACCGGCGACGAGGCGATCACGGGAGGCGAGACGTAGATGGACGGCCGGTTGCAGATCTTCGCGGGGACATCCCACCCCGTCCTCGCCAAGGCGATCACGAGCGAACTGGAGGTCCAATTGGGCCGCGCCCTGGTCGGCACCTATCGGAACGGTGAGACGCGCGTCCGCCTGGACGAGAACGTGCGCGGGTCCGACTGCTTCGTGATCCAGACGATCTGCATGCCCTACGACCATCACCTGATGGAACTGCTCTTGATGATCGATGCCCTGCGCCGGGCGTCCGCCGCCCGGATCACGGCCGTGATCCCCTACTATGGCTACTCCAAGCAGGAGAAGAAGACGGCGGGCCGGGAGCCGATCTCGGCCAAGCTGGTCGCCAACCTGATCACCGTCGCCGGGGCCCATCGCATCCTGTCCATCGACCTGCACGCGCCCGCGATCGAAGGGTTCTTCGATATTCCCGTCGATCACCTGCGGGCGACGCCCCTGTTCGCCCGCCACTTCCGCGACATCGTCGCCAACGGCGCCGTCGTGGTCAGCCCGGACGCCGGGGGGGTGGCCAGGGCGGAGGACTTCCGGGGCCGGGTGGGGGGCTCGCTGGCGATCATCTCGAAGCGGCACCCGGAGCCCGACCAGACGGGGATGCTGGAGATGGTCGGCGACGTCTCCGGCAAGGCCGCGATCGTGGTCGACGACATGATCTCGACGGGAGAGACGGTCGCCCAGGCGGCGGTGTTGCTGCGGGATCGTGGCGCCTCATCGATCCATGTCGCTGCCACCCATGGCATCTTCGCCGGGGACGCGATGCGCCTCCTGGCCGAGTCGCCGGTCACCGATGTCGTCGTCTCCGATACCCTTCCCCTCGCCGGGGACATCGACCGGGAGCGGGTCAAGACCATCACCGTCGCCCCGTTGCTGGCCGAGGCGATCATGCGGATCCACAAGGACCTGAGCATCAGTGCGCTGTTCACCTGATCGGGCGTGGTGCCCGTCGCCGCCCGGCCCGGTACGGCGCGACGTGACCGATGACCTGTCCGCGGCGGCACGACGATCACGCACCGGGTTTGGCCGGGAGCCGGTCGTGACCCGGCGGGGGCAACCGGCATGAGTGGAGAGAGTTGGGGCGAGGTCCTCCTGGCGCTGTTGGCCTTCGGGGTGATGACCCTGGCGGCGTCCGTGGAGACCTTCAGCGCGGTCATCCATCGGAATCGACAGCGACAGGCGACCGATGCGATCGAGAGTCGCCGCCGGTCCGTCCAGATGCAGATCGACCCGCCGCGCCTGCTCTCCGGTGCCCTGCTGACCATCCAGGTCGCGTCGGCGGCCCTGGCCGCCAGCGTGCTGACATCGGTCGTCGGCCGGGAGGTGGGCGGGGGCGGGAGCCCCGTCGCGGTCTTCGGCGTCACGGTCGCCTTCCTCGTCCTGGGCCAGGCCCTGCCGCGGGCCATCGGGCGACGGCGACCGCGGGGGACCGTCGCGGCGTTGGTCGCCCTGGGGTCGGCGTTGGGCGTGGTCACCGGACCGCTGGGCCTGGCCATCGAACGCATCAGCCGGGGCTTCGCCTGGATGATGCGGGGGGAATCCGACGATTCGATCCCGATCGGGACGGAGGACGAACTGCGGGCGGTCGGCCTCCGCGACAGCGACGACGAGGTGATCGAGTCCGAGGAACAGGAGATGATCGACGGGGTCATGCACCTGGAAGAGGTTCGCGTCCGGGACATCATGGTGCCCCGGGTCGACATCACCGCCGTGCCCCGCTCGATCGCCCCCCGGGCGCTGATCGAGACCATCACCAAGAACGGGCACTCCCGGATCCCCGTGTTCGCCGGGTCGATCGACAATATCGTCGGCATCCTCTACGCCAAGGACCTCCTCCCCTTCGTGATGAGCAACAACGAGGTCTTGCCGCTGATCAGCCTGCTCCGGGAACCCTACGTGGTCCCCGAGTCCAAGCGGATCGACGATCTGCTGACCGAATTGCGTCAGGCCAAGATCCACATCGCCATCGTGGCCGACGAGTACGGCGGCACCGCCGGGCTGGTGACGATCGAGGACATCCTGGAGGAGATCGTCGGTGAGATCCAGGACGAATACGACACCGAGGCCCCCCTCTTCGAACTGGTCGGCCCGGACGAGTTGATCGCCGATGGCCGCCTGGCGCTGGAAGACGTCGAAGACACCATGCGGGTCACCTTCGAAAAGGAGGACTACGGCACCCTCGGCGGATTCGTCCAACGCCACCTGAGCCGGGTGCCGGAGGAGGGGGACGCCTTCGAGGCGGCCGGGCTGCGGGTCGAGATCTTGGAAGTCGAGCGACACCGCGTCCGGAAGTGCCGCGTCTCCAAAGTCTCGCTGGTCCCGGATGGGACGGCCGCCGAAGCGGACGCCGAGGTCGGCACCACCGTTGATCCGACACCATCTCATCCCGGATGATCGGCAGGGTGGCGATCGGGAGCCGCGTGGACCATGTGGGGACGGTCCCGAGCACCATGGACATCGCGGAGCGCCTCGGCCTCGACGGCGCGCCGTCGGGCACGGTGGTCATCGCGGAGCACCAGACGCGGGGACGCGGTCGCCTGGGCCGGGAGTGGGTCGCACCGCCGGGGAGTGCCCTCCTGGTCTCGGTCCTGCTCCGGACATCTCTCTCGCCGATCAGACTCGCGTCGTTCTCGTTGGTGCTCGGGATGGCGATCGCACCCGTGCTGGACGCGTGGCTACCCGGGCCATGCCGGCTGAAGTGGCCGAACGACCTGCTCGCCGGAGACCGAAAGCTGGGCGGCATCCTGGTCCAGACACACCCTGACCCCAGCGCCGGCGACGCTGGTCAGGACGCGACGACGGTGATCGTGGGCATCGGCATCAACGTCGCCACGGGGCGCGCCGAATTGCCGCCCGGCGCCACCAGTCTCCGGACCGAGGGCGGTCGTGACGTATCGGTGGGCGATGTCGCCGCCCGGCTCTGGCCAGCCCTCGACGTGGCCTGGACGGCGTTCGAGGATGCCGGTGGACAGGTTGATCTCGGTCCCTGGGGCGCCCGAGGGGCCCTCATCGACGAGCTCGTCGAGCTGCGCCTGCCGGGTGAGGTCCGGCGAGGCACGATGCGCGGGGTCGCCGCCACGGGGGCCCTGCGGCTGGAGGAGGTGGACGGGACGATCCGTCACTACCTGAGCGGCGAGGTCACGCGGGGTCCCCAGCCCATCCCGCTGGGTCGCCGGGCGGCGGGTCCAGAAAAGACGGCGACGTAGAGCCCGGTACCAGTCGGCCGGGCATGGTGCCGTGGTGCCCAGGTGTTTGCCCGGCCCCGAACGGCGGACCTATACTGGCCACCGCGATCGACGGCCAGGCGCCGGCCACCGCGGGGCGATCCGACCGGGTCCCGGGGTGATGCCACGTCCGGGCGAAATGGGGGAAATGATGAACTTCGAGCTCACCGACGAGCAACGTTCCGTCCGCGACATGGTCCGCGAGTTCGTCCGCCGGGACATCGCCCCCCATATCCAGGAGTGGGACGCCAAGGGCGAGTTCCACCCGGAAGTCCTCAAGAAGATGGGCGAGTTGGGCCTGCTCGGCCTGCCGATCCCCGAGGAGTACGGCGGCTCCGGCCTCGACTACGTCAGCCTGGCCCTCGCCTGCGACGAGTTGGAGTACGGCGACACCTTCCTCCGGGTGGTGATGAGCGTCCACGTCGGCCTGAATAGCTTGGCCCTCCTCCAGTGGGGGACCGAGGCCCAAAAGCAGCGCTGGCTGACTCCCCAGGCGACCGGCGAGAAGATCGCCACCTTCGGCCTGACGGAGCCGAACGCCGGTTCTGACGCCGGGTCGATCGAGACCACGGCGACCCGCGACGGAGACGACTACGTCATCAACGGCGCCAAGATGTGGATCTCCCTCGCCGACGTGGCCGATCACTTCTTGGTCTTCGCCAGCCTGGACCGCGGCCAGAAGCACAAGGCCCTGACGGCCTTCGTGGTCGAGCGGGGCACGCCGGGCCTGATGACGGCCTCGATCAAGGGCAAGCTCGGGGTCCGGGCCGGCAACACCGGCGAGCTCGCCTTCGACAACATGCGGGTCCCGGCCAAGAACCGGATCGGCGAGGAGGGCGAGGGCTTCAAGATCGCGATGAGCTGCATCGACCAGGGCCGGTTCACCGTCGCCGCCGGGGCGATCGGCCTGACCCGGGCCTGCCTCGACGCCAGCGTGAAGTACGCCAACCAGCGCGAGACCTTCGGCGTGCCGATCGGCAAGCACCAGCTCGTCCAGCAGATGATCGCCAAGATGGTCGCCGGCGGCGAGGCGGCCCGGCTGTTGACCATGCAGGCGGCCGAATTGAAGAACCGGGGCATCCGCAACACCCGGGAGACCTCGCTGGCGAAGTGGTACGCCTGCGACGTGGCCCTCCAGTCGGCCGACGACGCGATCCAGGTCCACGGCTCCTACGGGTTCTCGAACGAGTATCCGGTCGAGCGAATGTGGCGAAACTCCCGCGGCGCCGTGATCTACGAGGGCACCCGCGAGATCCACACCCTCCTCCAGGCCGACTACGCCCTGGGGTACCGCGAGGACAAGCCGCTGCGCTGCCCGCAGCCGCCGGCGGTCGGCTACGGGGTGCGCGAGAAGGAGCTCGCCGGGGTCTGATGCCGGGTAATCCGGGGACAACGGACGGCCAGGGTGCGGTGTCACCCTGGCCGTTCGCGTGGGGCGGGAGCCGGGTTACACTTTCGATCAGGACAAGTTCGCATCGCGGCGGTGTGCCCAGGCCGTGACGGCGGGGGCCGGGAGACCAGATGAGCCGAGAGACCGTCATCATCGCCGGGGCACGGACGCCGATCGGCAAGCTCGGGGGCACCCTCGCCTCCCGGTCAGCCATGGACCTCGGCGCCTACGCGATCCGGTGCGCCATCGAGCGATCGGGCGTCGCGGCCCGGGATGTCCAGCACGTCGTGATGGGACAGGTGTTGCAGGGCGGTGCCGGTCAGAATCCCGCCCGCCAGGCGGCTTTCGCGGCCGGGCTAGACCGCACCGTGACCTCCGAGACGGTCAACCGGGTCTGTGGCTCGGGCATGCTGGCGGTGGAGATGGGTGACCTGCTGATCGGTGCCGGGCTGCATGACGTGGTCGTCGCCGGTGGCATGGAGAGCATGAGCAACGCGCCGTACCTCGTCCGGCAGGCCCGCTTTGGGTACAGGATGGGCGATGGCACGCTCGAGGACAGCATGATCGGCGACGGGCTGATGTGCGCCTCCACCGGCACCCACATGGGCTTGCACGGGGGCGCGGTGGCGGCCGAGGAGAGGGTAGGGCGCGAGGAGCAAGATGCCTTCGCCCTTCGCTCGCATCAGCGGTACTTCGCCGCCTTGGAGCGGGGCGTGACGAGCGAGGAGATCGTCCCCATCCGGATCGCGAGCCGGAAGGGCGAGACGACCGTCGACGGCGACGAGGCGCCACGGGCCGACACGAGCGCCGGGGCCCTGGCCCGCCTCAAACCCGTCTTCGATCCCGAGGGGACGGTGACGGCGGGCAACGCGCCGGGTGTCAATGATGGTGCGGCGGCGATGGTCCTATCCCAGAAGGCGTGGGCGGAGGCGCGGGGCATCATGCCGCTGGCGACGGTCATCGGTCATGGCACCGCGGCCTGGGATGCGCCATACCTCGCCTACACCCCGGAGATGGCGGCGCGCATCGCCCTGGAGCGAGCGGGTCTCGACGTGTCAGATGTCGATGTGTGGGAGATCAACGAGGCGTTCGCCAGCGTGCCGATCATTTCGGCCCGGCGGTTGGGGATCGACCTGGAGCGGGTCAACGTCAACGGCGGCGCGATCGCCCTCGGCCACCCGATCGGGGCGAGCGGCGCCCGGATCACGCTGTCGTTGGCGATGGAACTGCGCCGCCGGGGAGGCGGGATCGGGGTCGCCGCGATCTGCTCGGGTGGCGGCCAGGGCGACGCGGTCGTGTTGCGCGTCGATGTCTGACGTCTCCTCCGCCCCGGCCGTCGCCGTCTCCGACCTCGCCACCGCCTTCCCCGGCGCGATCATCCTGCCGTACCGGGGGATCTGGCCACATATCGACCCGTCCGCGTTCGTCGCCCCGGGCGCGGTGGTGGCCGGGGATGTCGAGGTCGGGACAGGGGCCAGCGTCTGGTTCAATGCCACGGTCCGGGGTGACGTGGCGCCCGTCCGGATCGGGGCCCGGAGCAATGTCCAGGACGGGGCCGTCCTGCACGTCGATGCCGGGTCGCCCTGCCTGGTCGGTGACGACGTGACGATCGGCCACGGCGCGATCGTCCACGGCTCGCGGGTCGGCGAGGGTGTCACGGTCGGGATGGGCGCGGTGATCCTCTCCTGGTCGGTCATCGGACCGGGAGCGATCGTCGCCGCCGGTGCCCTGGTGCCGGAGCGGGCGGAGGTCGCGCCGGGGACGGTGGTGGCCGGGGTCCCGGCCCGGGCACGGGGGCCGGTCGAGGCCGAGCGCCGGGCGACGCTGGACGGTGCGGCGGCCCGGTACGCCGCCTACGCGGCGGACTACCGGGCCGCGGTCGCGGCCCGCGCCGGGGAGGGCACCGATGGCGATTGACGTCCGGGTCGAGGGCTGGGTCGCCACCGTGACGATGGATCGCCAGGCTGCCCTCAATGCACTCGACGTGAGCCAACTCGTGGATCTCCAGGCCGCGCTCGGGGCCCTCGCTGTCCGTGATGACGTCCGGGCGGTGATCCTGACCGGGGCCGGGGAGCGGGCCTTCGCCGCCGGGGCCGATGTCAAGGTGATGGCGACCATGACAGCGGCCGAGGGACGGGCCTTCGGGCTCCTCGGCCAGGGCGTCACGGCGACGCTGGCCGGGATGCCGCAACCCACGATAGCGGCGGTGAACGGCTTCGCCCTCGGGGGCGGCTGTGAGTTGGCGATCGCCTGCGACCTGCGGGTCGCCGCCGACAGCGCGGTCTTCGCCCAACCTGAGGTGTCCCTCGG
>JBBJOE010000094.1:0-8702 GCA_037721765.1 Thermomicrobiales bacterium | reverse complement strand
GCTCACCGGGATCGGTCACATCCTTGATCACCACGTTTCAGGAGCGTCGAGATGTCAGCCTGGGGTGCCCTTACCCCGGACCTCCCCGTCAGCTGCCGGTATACTGACCCGCCTCGTCCTCCGTCGCCCCAATTGCCCGGAGCCCATATCTGCATGTCGATCGTGTCGCTCGCCGGCGCCGAGGCGCCCCTGGTCCTGGCCCTCGACCTGGGGACGTCCTCGTTCCGGACCCTGGTCTTCGATGCCCGGGCTCGCGCGATCGAGGACAGCGAGGAACAACTGGCCCACGAGCCGCGGGCCACGGCCGACGGCGGCCTGGACGCGGATGCCGGGGACCTCTTCGAGCTATTGGTCGGCTGCCTCGACGGCACCCTCGACCGGATCGGGGAGCGGGCCGCCGACCTCGCGGCGGTGGCATCGTCCTGCTTTTGGCATAGCCTGATGGGCGTCGATGGCCGGGGGGAGGCGACGACGCAGGTGTACCTATGGGCCGACACCCGGTCCGGGCCCTGGGTTCACATCCTCGCTAAGGAGACGGACCCCGCCGCCCTCCACGCCCGGACCGGGTGCCTGCTCCACTCCAGCTATTGGCCGGCCAAGCTGCGCTGGCTGCGCGATACCAACCCGGTCGCCTTCGCCGCCTCGGCCCGATTTCTCTCCTTCGCCGAGTACGCCGCCGGAAAACTCCAGGGCGACCCCCGCGTCTCCCTCTCGATGGCCTCGGGGACCGGCCTGCTGGCCGTCCACGAGCGCGTTTGGGACGCGGATGTCCTCGATGTCCTCGACCTCGGAGAGGATCGCTTGCCGGAGATCATGGCCCAGGAGGAGCCGCACGCGCCGCTCGGGCCGGAGTGGGCGGAACGGTGGCCGGCCCTGGCGGCCATCCCGTGGTTCCCGGCTTCGGGGGACGGCGCCTGCGCCAATGCCGGGTCGGGCGCGGTCCACCCGGGCCGGGTCGCCCTGACCATGGGAACCTCGGGGGCGATCCGGGTGGTGCTAGAGACTGAAGGCACGCCGCTGGCCGTGCCGGACGGACTCTGGGTCTACAGGATGGACGTCCGGCGCTACGTCGCCGGCGGGGCGCTGAGCAACGGCGGCAACCTGCTGGCCTGGCTGGCCGAGACTATGAATGTGGCGTTCGATGACGAGACGATGCGGGCCGCCGCCGCCATCCCCCCGGACGGGCACGGCCTGACGGTGCTGCCCTTCCTGGCCGGGGAACGGGCGCCGGGCTGGAACGACGACACGGCCGGGGTGATCGCCGGGCTGCGGCTGGCGACGAGGCCGGAGGACATCCTGCGGGCCGGGATGGAAGCGGTCGCATACCGCTTCGCCCGGGTCTACCGGGCCGTCCGGCCGCTGGCGAGCGCCGACCACGAGATCGTCACCAACGGCGGCGCGATCCTGCGCTCTCCCCTCTGGCTCCAGATCATGGCCGACATCCTGGGCCACGATCTCCGCACCCTGCCGCCGGCGACTGAGGCCTCGGGCCGGGGCGCCGCGATCCTGGCCCTGGTGGCGATCGGCCACCTCCCCCATCCCGGCGCGGCCCCGGACCCGGCCGAGGGCGAAACCGTGATCCGCTGGGATCCGGAAGCCCACGGCCGCTACGGTCGCGCCATCGACCGCCAGGGCCACCTCGAATCCCTGCTCTTCCCCGAGGGAACGACCTGGCAGGCGGCCTATCCGGCAGGGTAAAAACGCTGATCACATCGCTGTCGCATCCTGACCCATGATCCTACGACACCGCGATCGATGGGGGCCCGTTCGACGAGGGTCGCGGGGGTCCGTCACCTGTCGTGCTCTTCGAGATGTCGCCCGGTCAGGTCCCCGGAACGGGGATTGCGTCTATCATCTCCATAACAGGTCGATCGGCGGGGTCTGGTGCCCCGGCCGGTCTCGGCTCAGGCCGGGTCGAGGTGGCGGTCGCGCCCCGTGGCCCGCGACGAAGGAATCCCATGACCACGCGTCCCGGCTCCCAGCCCGCCACGACCACTTCCCCCGGTCCGGTGATCACCCCCTGCGATGTCCCGTTCCCGACCCCAGTGTTAGACAGGATCACCGACCCGGCCGTCCTGCGGACCCTCTCGGGGGTCGAGATGGACTCGCTGGCGGCCGAGATCCGGCAGGAGTTGATCCGGGTGGTGACGGTCAACGGCGGTCACCTCGGGGCGAGTTTGGGGACCGTCGAACTCACGCTGGCCCTTCACACCGCGTTCGAGTCGCCCCGGGATAAGCTCGTTTGGGACGTCGGGCACCAGGCCTACACCCACAAACTGCTCACGGGCCGGCGAGACCGGTTCGGCACCGTCCGGCAGGAGGGTGGCATCTCCGGCTTCCTCAGCCGAGACGAGAGCCCCCACGACGCCTTCGGCGCCGGCCACGCCAGCACCAGCATCTCGGCCGCCCTCGGGATGGCGATCGCCGAGCAGGCCAAGCCCGCCGGCGAGCGGCGCGGCCGGGCCGTCGCGATCATTGGCGACGCCGCCCTGACCGGCGGGATGGCCTTCGAGGCCCTCAACAACGCCGGCGCGCTGAGCACCCCCCTGGTCGTGGTCCTCAACGACAACGAGATGTCGATCGCCCGCAACGTCGGCGCCATCTCCGGGTATCTTGGTCGGGTCCGCACTGACCGTCGCTACCATAAGGCCAAGGAAGAGTACGAGCGGCTCGTCGGCCGCCTGCCCCAGGGCGAGCTGATGGTCGACCTCGGCAAGCGGCTCCGCGACGCCTTCAAGGAATTCGTCTACCAGGCCATGATCTGGGAAGAACTGGGCTTTACCTATATCGGCCCGGTCGATGGCCACAACACCAAAGCCCTGGTCGAGGCGATGCGCCAGGCCCGCCAGGTCGACGGTCCCGTCTTCCTCCACGTCGTCACCGTCAAGGGTAAGGGCTACGCCCCCTGCGAGACCGATGTCAATGAACGCGGCCACGCCGTCTCGGCTACGCCTGCCCCGGCCAAGACGGGGGCCGACACCGCCGTGGCGCCCACGCCGCCCAAGTACCAGGACGTCTTCGCCCGGACCTTGATCGAGCTGGCGAACGACGACCCGGCGATCGTCGGGATCACCGCCGCGATGCCGACTGGGACCTCACTCAACGCCTTTGCCGCCGCCCACCCGGAGCGCTTCTACGATGTGGGCATCGCCGAGCAGCACGCCGTCACCTTCGCGGCGGGCCTGGCAACCGGCGGCATGAAGCCGGTCGTGGCGATCTACTCGACCTTCCTCCAGCGGGCCTACGACCAGATCGTCCATGATGTCTGCCTCCAGAAGCTGCCGGTCGTGTTCTGCCTGGACCGGGCCGGGTTCGCCGGCGACGATGGCCGCACCCACCACGGCATCTACGACCTCTCCTACCTGCGCTGCCTGCCGAACATGACGATCATGGCCCCGGCCGACGAGGACGAATTGCGCCACATGCTGGCGACGGCGCTCTCCCACACCGGCGGCCCGATCGCGATCCGCTACCCGCGCGGGGCCGGGATCGGCGTCGCCACCGACCAGCCGCCGCACCGCCTCCCGATCGGGCGGGCCGAGCTGCGTCGGGACGGGGCCGATGTCGCGATCCTCGCCGCCGGGGCGATGGTCCTGTCCGCCGAGCGGGCGGCCGACACGCTGGCCGCCCGGGGCATCGACGCGGCCGTGTTGAACGCTCGCTTCGTCAAGCCGCTCGATGAGTCCGCGATTCTCGACCTGGCCGACCGCTGCGGCGCGATCGTGACCGTCGAGGAGAACGCCGTCCGGGGTGGATTCGGCTCGGCCGTGGTGGAACTGCTGGCCGAGCGCGGCCGGATGGTGCCCGTGCGCTGCCTCGGCATCCCCGACCGGGTCTTCGAGCAGGCCTCCCAGGGCAGGCTGCGGGAATTGGCCGGCATCTCGCCGGACGCGATCGCCGCGGCAGCCACCGAGTTGGCCCGCGCACGACGGACCGCGACCCCGCTGGCGGATCGGATTCCCGTCGCGGCCGGCGTCGCTTTGGCCCGCGGCTGACCCTGCCGGTCGGTCTACCGTGTCGCCCCCCGGCCACGATCCCGCATCCGGTCCTGAACTGGCGTTGATGGTCTCCTCGATCCGCGACCGGTCGGCCCTCATTGGCGTGTCCCTCGATGAGGAGCGGTGGACGGTTCTCGCCCACTACCGGGACCTCATCCTGGAATGGAACCAGAAGTTCAACCTGACGGCGATCCGTGAACCGGGAGGAGTCGAGGAACGGTTGTTCCTCGATGCGCTGCGCTTGATCCCGACCCTCGACGCGACGTTGGCCGGGCGGGGGCCCGGCGCGGGGGCAGAGGCCCGGCTGCTCGACATCGGAACCGGCGCGGGGCTGCCCGGGATGGTGATCGCCATTGCCCGGCCCGAGCTCGCCGTGACGCTCCTCGATGCCACCGGCAAGAAGGTCAGGTTCCTCGAACATGTCGTCGTCAGGTTGGGCCTCGGCCGGGTCCGGGCGGTCCATGGCCGGGCCGAGGACCTGGGGCACGACCCAGACGAGCGGGGGACGTACGACGTGGTCACCGCCCGGGCCGTCAGTTCCCTGCCGGCGCTGCTCGAATTGGCCGCTCCCTTCCTCGTGATGGGGGGGACGGCGATGTTCCCGAAGTCTTTGGACCTTGATGACGAACTGGCGGCAGGACGGCGAGCGGCACCTCTCGTGGGAATGCGGGTCACCGCGGCCGAGCCGCTCGCCGATTCCGCGACGCGCCTCGTCGTCGCCACCAAGCGAGCCCAGACCCCGGCGACCTACCCTCGCCGGTCCGGGCTCCCCGCCCACGATCCCCTCGGTGGCGACGGTCGCGGTGGCGTTGTTCCTGCGAACCGGGGAGGCTCACGGGGAAGGACGCCATGAGCCCGAGCGAGCGAGACCCCGCCGTCCACCCGGTCGCCGAGTGCGGGCCCCCGTCCCCCGGCACGTCACCGGCCCGCCTCTACTACCGCAAGGAGAAGTTGCGGGGTGCCTGCTGGGAATACCAGATCCAGGGGGGCTGGCGCTCGACCGGTGAGGGCCCGGACCAGCGTCATGTCCTCCACCACCGGTTCACCTTCTACCGGCCCCGCATGGTCGAGGTCCATACTCACGATGGGACCCTCCTCTTGGAGCGGGCGGCGGCCTACCAGTGGTTCTTCCCCGATCGCTGGTTTTCCCTGCTGCGGTTCGTGACCAGCGACGAGCGCACGGTGGGATATTATGTCAACTTCTCACTGCCGTTGCGCGAGGTGCGGCGGGGATACTATCGCGACCTCGACTTGGAACTGGACCTCTGGCTGCACCCGGACGGTACGGCGATCGAGTTGGACCGCGACGAATTTGATGAGGAGATCGCGAACCGGCGCATGGAACCCGGCTGGGTCGAGGCCGTCAACCGGGGATGTGCCGGCGTGATCGAGGCGGCGGCACGGACGATCTCCGCCCACGGCCCGGACCTCGACCTGGCCCGCGACCCGGCATCCGGTCTCCCGGCCTTCATCCTGGAGGTGTGACCGCCCGCGAGTGATGCCGGGAGCGGGCTCGGAGCCCGTCTCCCGATCGTGGGCGGCACGCACCCGAACGCGACCGTGGGCCCGCGACGGCGGCGTGCGGGCCGTATCAGGAGCCCGGGGACGGGTTTACCAGGCGTGCGATCTGGTCGGGCGGCAATTTGGGGGTCCGGTGGACATCAACCAGGCCGGTGTCGTCCCCGTAGACGTCCGTGAAGCGGTGATAGCAGAAGCCGGCGAGGCCATGCGCGGCGTGGACACCGGCCATGACCCGGGCGATGTCGAGGCCAAACGCTTCTGAGGACTCGACGGCCGACCGGTTGCCCGCTTCTCCCTCGTCTCGTGCGGACATGGTCACGCGACCGACCGCGGACGCGACGGTGGGGGCCAGACCGCCGCCTTGGAGGCTGGGGAGGTAGTCGGACCCGCCGTCGACCCAACCCGGGAACGTACGGACGTCGCCGGCGAGGAGGGAATCCAGTCGCTGACCGGCGATGGGACGGCTCGGGTCAATCGCCCGCGTGACCTGGCAGAGGGCGTGGCCGAACGCGTGCCCGGCGACATCGGCGCGGTGATCGCAGGGAAGCCAAGCGACCACCGACGGGTGATTTCGATCCCGGGTGATGGCCGCGGTCCACTCGGTGATCGCCCGGCCGACGGCGCGAGAGTTAATCTGGGGCAGACCGGGCAACGACTCCCAGACGAGGAGCCCGAGGACATCGGCCCAATAGAGGAACCGGGGGTCCTCGATCTTCTGGACCTTGTAGACCCCATTGAAGCCGAGATCCTTCATCAACTGGACGTCTAGGTTGAGCGCGGAGTCATCCGGGGGCGTGATCCCGGTATCGGACCAGACCCCGTCGTCGATCACCATCCGCAGCGGGTAGGGCTCGCCATTGAGCAGGATCCGGTCCCCATCGGTCCGGATATCCCGCATCGCGGTGTAGCTGGTGATCTCGTCCAGTAACTCGCCGCGCAGGGCCCAGAGCCGGATCCGGGCCCGCAGCAGGACAGGATTCTCCGGCGACCAGGTCGTCGCCTCGGGCGACCCGCCGGGCGAGGTGACGGTGAGGTGGAGCCGGCGCTCGACCGCCGCACCGACCAGAAAATAGGTGTCATCGACGAGTAGCGTCCGGTCGAGTCCCTCCCCGATCCGGACCTGGACGCTGACCCGCAAATCCTCGCGGGGCACTCCATCGACCGTGATCCGCAGGCCGAGGGCCCAGCGGTCGAGGTCCGGGGCCCACTCGATCGAGGTGATCGCGGTGGCGGGTTGGCGCTCCAGCCAGACGGTCTGCCAGATGCCGGTGGTGCGGGGGTGCCGGCCGGGGCGGACGGGCATCTGCCAGTCCTGCTTGCCGATCGGCTTATCGAGATCGCAGGGGTCGTCCTCGACCCGGACGGTCACCGTCTGCTCGGCGGCGTCGATGCGGAGATTGTTCGTGATGTCGAGCGCGAATGGGGTGTAGCCGCCCTCGTGGGACCCGGCGGGAACATCGTTGACCCAGACCGTGGCCGCGTAGTCGACCGCCCCGAAGTGGAGGATCAGCCTGTCGCCCGGCTGCAGCGCCGGCGCCGTGAAGGTGCGACGATACCAGCAGGAGCGGGGCATCGTCGCCTCGTAGACCCCGCTGGCGGGGGTCTCCGGGGCAAAGGGCACCAGGATGATCCGGTCCCAGGTGACGTGTCCCGGGGCGGACCAGCGCCCCTCGTCCAGGGCGAAGTCCCACGGGCCGTTGAGGGACGCCCATTCGGCCCGCTCCAGGCCGGGGCGGGGATAGCCATGCCCCTGGGCGATCGGGAACGCGCCGGTCATCGGGGTCATTGGCGGTGGGACGAGACCGAGTACCACGGGCTATCTCTTTTCGTTCTGCCGCGGGCGACCGGCGGGGAGCGGCCACCCCGGGGTGATATTCCGGCCTTGGCGGCACGGTCGCGAGACGTTGGCGGTCGTCTCCACGACCGGGGGGCGGGTCACGGGGCGGGAGCGTCCGAGAGGTAGGTCAGCAGGGTGCGGACGCCGAAGCCGGTGCCACCCTTGGGCACGTAGCCGTGGGCCTTGGCGGCGAAGGCGGGACCGGCGATGTCGAGGTGGGCCCAAGGGAGGCCTTCCCGGAAATGCTGGAGGAAGAGGGCGGCGGTGATGGCGCTGCCGGCCCGGCCGCCGCTGTTCTTGAGATCGCCGACATCGCCTCTGATCTGATCTTCCAGGGATGCCAGGAGGGGCATCCGCCAGACCGGCTCGCCGGCCTCGGTCGCCGCGGCGATCAGCGCCCCGGCCAGGTCGTCGTCCGAGGCGAACAGGGCGGCGGTGTCGTTGCCGAGGGCGACGACCGCGCCGCCGGTCAGGGTGGCGAGGTCGATCAGTTCGGTGGCCCCGGCCCGGGCCGCGTAGACCAGGGCGTCGGCGAGGACCAAACGCCCCTCGGCGTCGGTCGAGAGCACTTCGATGGTGACGCCGTTGCTGGCCGTCAAGATATCGCTGGGCCGGAACGCGGTGCCCGAGATCATGTTCTCGGCGGCGCAGATCACGCCGTGGACGACGTGGGGGCAGTCAACGGCGGCCAGGGCCGACATCGTGGCCAGGACGGCGGCGCCACCGCCCATGTCGCCCTTCATCGTCAGCATGCCATCGTGGGTCTTGATCGAGTAGCCGCCGGTGTCGAAGGTGATGCACTTGCCGACCAGGCCGATGACCCGGCCGGAGGGTTCACCGGCCGGGCGATAGGTGAGGTGGATCATCTGGGGCGGGGTGGCGCTGCCCTGACCGACGGCCAGCATCGCCCCGGCCCCGAGGGCGGCCAGACCATCGGGTCCGAGGACCTCGATCTCCAGGCCCGCGTCCGCGGCGACCTGGCGGGCCCGGCCGGCCATCGTGACGGGATTGAGCACGCTGGCCGGTTCGTTGACGAGGTCGCGGGCCAGGGACACGGCCCGGCCCGTGGCGGAGACCCGGGCCAGGATCGCGGCGGCCCGGTCCGGGTCGAGTCCGGCGACGGGACCGGCCCCGGCGATCGTCACGCGGTCGGGAAAGGCCGGGAGGGGCTCGGCCGAGCGGGCCGAGCCCCGGTAGGTGGTGAAACGGTAGGTGGCGAGGGAGACGCCCTCGGCCACGGCGGCGAGGGTGGCGGCCGGGTCGAGGCCCGGCCCGGGGCCGGGCAGGGCGATGCCGCGCGAGCGGGCGCCGACCTCGCGGGCCGAGCGGGAGGCGGCGGCCATCGC
>JBBJOE010000093.1:0-8788 GCA_037721765.1 Thermomicrobiales bacterium | reverse complement strand
ACGGCGAGCCGGTCGTCGAACCGGACGGCGAGCCAGTCCAGATCAACCTCGGCGCCGACTCCCGCGTCCACATCGTCGTCGATGACGAGGGCCAGACCCTCGTCAAGGAGACGGTCGATCCCGCCGCCCTGACCGTCCTCAAGACCGACGACGCCGGCCAATCCCTGGCCGGTGCCTGCTTCGCACTGTTCGGGGATGGGGATGACCTCGTCAACCAGGCCTGCGACGCCGACGACGGCACCGACGACGGCAGTACCCTCCTGTTCTTCCCCAACGGCGTCGATCCGGGAACGCTCCAGCTCGTCGAGACCCTCGTGCCGGAGGGCCAGGAGGCGGCCGGGGACCAGGATGTCCAGGTCGGCCCCGGTGGCCAGACCGTGACGGTCCAGGTCGCGGCCGCCGGCGGCGACGACACCGGTGAGGACACCGTCGACGGCGACGAGCCCACCGCCACGGTTGAAGACCGCACCATTCGCGACGGCGACGACCCGACGGAGACTTCCACGGGCGACGACGTCGTCATCGACGGTGGCGACGATGACGACGGCGGGATCACGCTGCGCCTGGAGACGCGCGACGGCGCCACCGGCGAGACCGTCGAGGGGGCCTGCTTCCGGGTCGAGACGCAGACCGACGAGGTCTGCGACGACGATGACGACGTGAGCGACGGCTTCGTCACCCTCGAAGGCGTCGAACCAGGCAACTACACGGTTACCGAGACCACTCCGCCGGACGGCTACCTGCCGGTCGGCAGCTTCTCCCTCGACGTTTTCGCGGGCGGTGGCGAGGAGTACTTCATCCCCCACGCTGTCGATCCGGCCGCGGCGGAGGACGACGACCCGACCGAGACGGCCGCTCCCGATGACCTCGGATCGGGCACGGTGATCGTCCAGGCCGACGACCCGGCGACGGGTCTCTCCCTGCCCGGCGCGTGCTTTCTCCTGACGAACACCGAATCCGATGCTGCCTTCGATGCCTGCGACGACGACGACGGCGTCGCGGACGGCGTCACCACGTTCACCGGCATCCCGGCCGGCAGCTACGATCTTGAGGTGGACCAGACCCCCGTCGGCTACGACGCGCCGGACGGGACCACCCTCACCGTCGAGGCCGACCAATCGACCCAGGAGACGATCGCCTTCACCACCCAGGACGGCGAGACCCCGACCGTCGCCAGCGGCCTCGGCTCGCTGACCATCCGCGCCGAGGACGCCGACGGCGAGCCGCTGCCCGGGGCGGCCTACGAGGTCACCAACGACGCGGGCACATTTGGTCCCTTCCTGGATGAGGACGGCGACGGCGTCGTCATCATCACCGAGGTCCTGTCCGGCGAGAACACGATCGAGCAGGTCACCGCCCCGTCCGGGCAGGAGACCGAGTCGGACGAGTCGGTCGAGGTCCGGGTTGGAGAGGAAGCGACCGTCACCTTTGCCCATGACGATGGCGACGATGTCGTGACCACCGGTGACGCGACCGAGACATCCGTCGTTACCGAGACGCCCGCCGCCACCGGGACCGCCGATGCCACCGAGACGCCCGGTCGCACCATCCGCGACCCGGACGGCACCGGCGTGACCCTCCGCCTGGAGTCGGAGGACCAGGTCCGCACCACCGTCACCGGCGCCTGCTATGAGGTCGCTGGCGAGGGCGAGGCCTGCGACGACGACGACGGGGACGAGGACGGTTTCGTCACCTTCCAGGACATCGCGCCCGGCACCTACGAGGTGACCGAGACCCGCGCCCCGGACGGTTACGTCCAGATCGGCGGGACCTTCTCGATCACCGTTGTCGCGTCCGAAGTCAATGACTTCTATATCCAGCACCAGGCCGACCCCGACGCCGCAACCGCGACGGCGACGACCGGCGCGGTCGGCGACGGCCCGACCGGCAGTCTCCGCATCTCGACCCTCGACGGCGAAGGTAACCCGATCGAGGGTGCCTGCTACGAGGTCGCCGGAGACGAGACGGTCGAACTCTGCGATGGCGATCCCGAGGACGCCGAGCCCCAGGGCGGCCTGATCCAGGTCGATGATCTCGTCGAGGGCGACTACGCGGTCCGGCAGACGGACGTTCCGGACGACGTCGACCCGGCGCCGGACCAGACGGTCTCGATCCTCGGTGGCCAGGGCAATGTCGGTGTCTCGGCGGTGACCGAACTGACCGTCGTCAACGAGGACTCGATCGTCGAGACCGGCTCGTTGGTCGTCGCCAAGGTGGACGAGGACAGCGTCGCCCTCGGCGGCGCCTGCTTCGAGCTGGTCGACCCGCTCGACGGCGCCACCGTGGCCGGAGAGACCTGCGATGAGGACGGCGACGCCGCCGATGACGGCCGCACCGGGTTCTCCGGTGTCCCGTCCGGCACGTACACGCTGCGCGAGACCCGCACCCCGGACGGATATCAGACGGCCGGTGATCAGACGGTGACCATCGAGACGGGCGAGGTCCAGGTGACCAGCGCCGGGACTCCGGTCCCCGATGAGGGCGGGCAGGTCGAGATCCGGCGCGTCGGCGAGGACGACGGCGAGATCTCCGGCGCCTGCTTCCGGCTGGAGGCGGAGGACGGAACGATCATTGGCCCCGTTTGCGACGATGAGCCCGGAGACGATGACTCGACCAATGGGACGGTCGTGATCTCGGATGTCGCGCCCGGCACCTACGTCCTGACCGAGTCCACGACACCGGATGACGTCGAACCGGCAGCGGCGGATGAGGTGGAGATCGTGTCGGGCCAGACGGTCGAAGTCGAGGTCCAGACCGACGCGGTCGAATTGCCCTACGGCACTCTGCGTATCGACTTCGAGGACAGCGACGGAGACCCGGTCGAAGGAGCCTGCGTCAATGTCTCCAACGACGCCGGCGAATTCGGCCCGTTCTGTGATGACCGCTTCGACGCTGTGAATGACGGCACGCTGACCATCCCCGATGTCGAGCGCGGGGCGAACGTGGTCTCCGTCATCACGTCCCCGGCGGGATACACCCCGGCCCAGGGCCAGGACATCCGGGAGATCACCGTCGTCGGCGGCGAGGAAACCACCTTGACCGTCACCTTCGACGCCTCGTTCGGGACCGTCCGGGTCCTGCTGACCAACGCCGAGACGGGCGAACCCCTCGACGGCGCCTGCTTCACCCTCAACGGTCCCGGCAGCTACGGTCCCGCCTGCGACGGCGAGGAGACCGACGTCAGCCCCGACGCCGGCGAGATCCTCTTCGAGGACGTGGCGACGGGCACCTACACCGTGACCCAGACTCGGACCCCGGATGACTTCGACCAGGCCGGGGAGGCCTCGGTCCAGGTCCTCCGTGACGAGACGGTCGACCTAGTCGTCGAGAACGTTCCGACCGCTCCCGATCCGGGTTCGGTCGAGGTCGTCATCCTCGATGATGAGGGAGACCGCCTGGCCGGGGTGTGCTTCGGCTTGACCGGTTCGGGCGAAATATCTGATATCGCGGCCGTCTGTGATGGCGAGGACGGGGACGACGCCGTTGACGATGGCGTCCTCACCATCTCCGGCATCACCCCCGGCGACTACACGCTCACCGGGACTCGCACGCCGGACGGCTTCGTCGCCGTCGCGGACCAGCCCGTGACGATCGAGCCGGGCACGACGACCCGCGTCGAGGTTCGATACCAGGCGACCCCGGCAGAGACCGGCAGCATCGTCGTCCGCGCCACCGGGCCGGACGGCGAGCCCGTCGCCGGTGCCTGCTTCACGATCGCCACCCCCCGCGACGCGACCTGCGACGGGGACGACGACGACGCGGCCCCCGAGGACGGCGCCGTCCGCTTCGATGACCTCGCGGTAGGCGACTACGTCGTGCTGGAGACGGACGCGCCCGACGGGCTCGTCCTCTCCGGCGCCGACCGCCAGGACGCGTCAGTCACCGGTGGCGAGGTCACCGAGGTGACGTTCGACCATGAGGCGGCTCCGGCCGAGACCGGCGGCATCCGGGTCCTCGTCGAGGACGACGGGGGCGACGCGGTCGAGGGCGCCTGCTTCCGTCTCGCCGGCGAGCCGGGCGAGTTCGGCCCGATCTGTGACAACGGTGAGGATGATGGTGATGACACCGCCGGCGTCGTCCTGTTCGAGGATGTCCCCGTCGGGTCGTACCAGGTGATCCAGGACGGCGGCGGGGGTTTCGCCGCCGCCGAGGCCCGCTCCGTGACGGCCGTCGCCGGGGTGACGGTCGAGATCCTGATCATCATCATCATCGACGCTCCGGATTCGGCCGATCTGCTGGTCACCAAGTTGAACGAGCGCGGCCAACTCCTCGGCGGGTCCTGCTTCGCCTTGGTCTCCGGCGACGACGAGACCGAGATCTGCGACGGCGACGCCAACGACGCCGACGGGACGACGGGCGAGATCCGCTTCGACGACCTGCCGGCCGGCGGCTACGTCCTGGTCGAGTCCCGCGTCCCGGAAGGCTACCAGGACTCCGGCGACCAAGACATCACCATCGAGGGCGGCGGCGACGGCCTGGTGACGATAACGGTCGTCAACCAGCCGATCCCGGATGTCACCGGCGACGTCGTGGTCCTCAAGGTCGACGCGGCCGGGGATCGCCTCGGCGGCGCCTGCTTCGCCCTCCTGAGCGGTGCGGTCGAGCTGGCCCGGGCCTGTGACGAGGACGGAGACGTGGCGGACGATGGGCGGATCGGCCTCATCGACATCGCGCCGGGCACCTACACCTTGCGCGAGGTCCGCCGTCCCAGCACCGACTACGCACGCGCCGGCGATCAAACCGTGACGGTCACGGCCGGCGGCACCGTCGAACTGACGGTCGAGAACCGCCTCCGGCCGGCCACCCTCGTCATCGAGAAGGTCGATCCGGCGGGCGACCGCCTGACCGGGGCCTGCTTCACCCTGGCCGGAACCACTCGCTACGAGCGGTGCGACGACGACGACCCGGCGGGTGACGATGGCGAAATCTCTTTCGCCGGGATCGTCCCGGGCGACTACGCCCTGGAGGAGACCGTCGCACCGGCGGGCTACGCCGCCGCGGCCGACCAGGACGTCACCCTGGATCCGGGCCAGCGACTCGTCGTCCCGGTAGAGAACGTCCCGCTGCCCCCTCCGGTCGAAGCCGGTGACCTGGTCATCGCCAAGGTCGGGCCGGACGGCGCCCCGCTGGCCGGCGCCTGCTTCGCCCTGTTGGACGACGATCGGTTCGTCTATGGGCCGCGCTGCGACGCCTCCGACGGCGCCGCCGACGGCACGATCTCGTTCGCCGGCGTCGCGGCCGGGGACTACACCCTACGCGAGACCCGCCTGCCCTCGGCCGACTTCCAAGCCGCCGCCGACCGGGCGGTGACCGTCATCGACGGCGAGGCCACCGAGATCGTCGTCGAGAACGTCTTCAAGCGGGGCCGCGTCCTCGTTCGCAAGGTCAACGCTCAGGGGCACCTGTTGCAGGGTGCCTGCTTCGATCTCTCACCGGACGGCGGCGATGCCCGCTGCACGGCGGCCAGCGGCACGGTCGTCTTCAGCGACCTCGAACCCGGTACCTACTCCCTGGACGAGACCCAGGCCCCCGCGGGTTACCTCGAGGCCGAGACGGTCGAGGGGATCAACGTCGAGCCGGGCGCGACCACGGTGATCACCGTCGAAGACGAATCGGCCCCGCCGCCACCCAACACCGGATCGCTCCAGGTCTTCACGTTCTACTGCCCGGCCGGCAGCACCGGGGAGCGGACGATCATCTTCGACTCTTCCGACGGCGACGCTTCCCAGCTCGCCCGCACCAGCGATTGTTCCCGGGGTGCCGCCGACTTCACCCTCCGCAGCCCCGATGGCGACCTGGGGGAGGTCACCTTCTCGACCGGAGACGACGGGACCTACGCCCGTGGCCTCGACGCCGGCACCTACGTGTTGCGCGAGGTGGCCCCGGACCTAGCCGGCGACGCCAGCGAGACCTTCGGGATCGCCGCCAACCAGCTCACCACGATCGTCGTCATCAACGAGGTAGCGCCCCCGGCGCCCGCCCCGGTGACGGTCAACGTGGTCAAGTACACGTGCGAACCGGGATTCGCCGGCACCATCTACGCCGACTTCGTCGACAACTGCGCGGCCGATGCGCAGCGCACCAACAACGTCACCTTCCGCGTTTCCGGTCCGGTCGCCGCCCGGGGCATCACCGGCGACGGGGGCACCGCCGGGGTGACCACCTTCGCCCGCGTCCCGGCCGGGACCTACACGCTGAGCGAGGACGTCTACGACCTAGCGTCCAGCGTCTACAGTTTCTGTGGCCTCGACCCGGCCGCACCGGCCATCCGCTCGTTCGGGGCGTTCACCGGGTTCACCCTGGCCGCCGGGACGACCATGACCTGCGCGTTCTTCAACGTGCCTGACGACCTGACCGAGACCACCGGGGCGATCCTGGTCCACAAGTTCACCTGCCCGGTCGAGACGCCCCCCGCGGGCTACGACTTCGAGGAGTCCTGCACCCGCCAGGCGACCGCGGCCCAGTTCAGCCTCGGGGTCTACAGCGCCGAGATGCGGGACTTCGTGCCCCGCCTGACCGGCTACACCAACGTCGATGGCGTGCTCCGGATCAGTCGCCTGCAACCCGGCCTCTACGAGCTGACCGAGATCGGCGACTCCTGGTGCTACGCCGAGTCGGACAACGTCAACCGGGACGGTGACCTGATCGTCGAGGCGGGCGAGCGGACGGAGGTCTTCATCTACAACTGCTCGCCGGTCGAGCGGGAGCCGAACACCGGGACCGGCACCGCCGCCGGATCGGTCTCCCGCCGGGTCCCCGGCGGTGCCGGGATCGGCCTGGCGCTGATCGGCTCGGGCATGGCCCTCGCGGTCGCGGCCGGACTTCGGCGGCGCTCCTTGGCCGCCTGATCCCGGGACCTTTTGGTGATGTCCGGAGGGCCACGACCGCCGTCGGGGCCCTCCGGCTTGCCAGCCGACCATGTATCCTGAGACGAACCGCGAGTCGAACGGTCGGCAGTGTCCCCTCCATGGGTCCGCGGTCCTGAAACGATCATGAGATCTCTGGCCGGTGTGGTCGTGTGCAGGCGACCGGTCCAGTCGATGGGAGAGGATCCGATGACAACCCCGCAAATACGCCGAGCGCCGTCGCGCCGCGCCGGTACGTCATGTCGTGCTTTCGCCGCGTTCGCGGTCGTCGCCCTGGTACTGGCAGGTACGGCCACGCCTCTCCTGGCCACCGCCGAGCCCGTCCCAGTCGTTTCCGCCCTCGCCCAGGCGGCCGTTTCCGGACCGGTCATCGTCGTCCTCGAGCCCGGCGCGGAACCGGTCCGTACCCTGCGTGACAGCGATGTCGCGGCGAACCCGAGCCGCACGTTCTCGCGGGCGATCCGGGGCTTCTCGGCCAACTTGACCGCTGCCGAGGTGGGACGACTGGCACGCGACCCCCGCGTCCGCTCGATCACCGCGGACCTGCCGGTCCAGGCCCAGGCCCAGACCCTGCCGACCGGCGTCGACCGGATCGAGGCCGACCGGAACGCCACCGCCGCGATTCGCGGCGATGGCGGTGAGGTCGCCGCCTCGATCGCGATCCTCGATTCCGGGATCGACGCCGCCAACCCCGACTTGGCGGTCGCTGGGGGCGTGGATTGCATCGGCAATGGCGGCTACGCGGACGTGAACGGGCATGGTACCCACGTCGCCGGCATCGCGGCGGCCCGGGACAACGACATCGGAACCGTCGGCGTCGCGCCGGGTGCCGCGCTCTATGCCGTCCGTGTCCTCCGCTCCGACCTCTCTGGGTCCTACTCGACCCTCATCTGTGGACTTGACTGGGTCCTCGCCAACGCCGGCTCGATCGATGTCGTCAACATGAGCGTGGCCGGGACCGGGTCGGATTCCGCCTGTACGGCGGAGCCCCTCCACCAGGCGATCTGCAACACCGTCGCGGCCGGTGTCACCGTGGTCGTCGCGGCCGGCAACTTTGGCCGGGACGCGGCCACGACCGTCCCGGCGGCCTTTGACGAGGTGATCACCGTCTCGGCCTTCACCGATTACAACGGTGCCCCTGGCGGCGACGCTGGGGCCAACTGCTCGGCCAGCAATGCCTCGGGCGACGATCGCTTCGCCGGCTACAGCAACTTCGGCGGCGACGTCGACATCGTCGCCCCGGGCACCTGTATCCGGTCCTCGGCGATCGGCGGTGGCACGGCCTTCCGGACCGGGACGAGCATGGCCAGCCCGCATGTCGCCGGGGCTGCCGCCCTCTACCGGGCGACCAACCCCGGCGCCAGCCCGGCGGCTGTCCGGTCCTTCGTCCTTGGCCAGTCCGTGTCACAGGGGTCCGCGTCCGGCATCTCCGGTGACCAGGACGGGGTCGCCGAGCCCGTCCTCCAGGTCGCCTCAAGTGCCCCGTCACCGACCCCGACCTCCGTCGCGACGGTCCCCCCCCCGCCGGCGGCGTCCACCGCGACACCCGCGAGCAGGACCATCCGTGGCGGCGCCGCGACATCGACCCCACGTCCCGCGTCCACCGTATCGGCCACGTCGCCCCCCGCCCCGGGTGCGACCTCGACGACGGCACCCACCTCGAGCCGGACCATCCGTGGTGGGACGGCAACCCCGGCCCCCGCGGGTTCCACGCCGCCTCCCGCGAGCGTGCCGACCGCGACCCCGTCGTCCCGGTCGATCCGGGGCACCACCTCCGGGGCCAGCACCGGAGGTACCGGCCGGACGGTCAACGACCGTGCCACGGCCACCGTCCCGCCCCCGGCGGCGACCGCCGTCCCCCCGACCCCCACTGTCCCACCGCCGGTGCCGACCGCGACTCTCGCCCCGCCGGTGCCGACCGC
>JBBJOE010000092.1:0-8971 GCA_037721765.1 Thermomicrobiales bacterium | reverse complement strand
CCACCGTGGCTCGCGGATGCCCGGTAGGAGTTCAGGGAAGACCGCCCGTCTCGATGTCACGCGCGAAGTGGTCAGGCAGACCGTCCGCGGCCCGGATAGCGTCCGCCATCGTCTGCACGTCGTAGGGCACGCGGACGATCCCGACCGACGCCGGCCGCCCGTCGCCGACGTCGACCAGGCGCCACGGGTCCCGGGAGACCCCACTCCGCGCGAAGTCCACGGGGCGACCGGAGGCGATGTCGATGCTCACCCACGCCGCACGGGGATCGCCATCCTTCGGCTTGCCGGCGCTGCCGGCATTGATCATCAGGACACCCTCGATCTCCCGGATCCAGGGCTTGTGCGTGTGGCCGAAGACCAGCACGTCGCAGTCGGCCGTACGGGCGATCCGGGCCAGCGAGCGCGGGTCGCGGTCCTCGAAGAGGTACTCGTTCATCCGACGCGGGCTGCCGTGCACCAGGCGGAACCGGACCCCCTCGACCTCGAAGCGAATCTCGGGGAGGAGTGTGCGGAGGTATGCCTTGGTATCGGCGGTGGTCACCCGCCGCGTCCAGAAGAGCGACTCCTGACCCCGCGCCTCCTCGGCGGCGTCCTGGTAGGCGCAGCCGCAGTCGTCGCGGTCGAACCCGACCCCGTCGTCGTAGTTGCCCATCACCGTGGGGATGGTCCGCTCGCGGATGAGGTCGACCGTCTCGTCCGGGCGCGCGCCGTAACCGACCAGGTCCCCGAGACAGTACGTCGCGTCGGGCGCGACGCTGTCGATCGAGGCCAAGGTGGCCCGGGTGGCGTCGCTGTTGGCGTGGAGGTCGCCGAAGATGGCGATGCGGCTGGCCATGGTGCGCCTCTCCTTCCGGTCAATACCCGACTCGATCACCGCGGACCCCTGGGCCGTTCACGGCGTCTCCGGCTCCCACCCGCGCACGAACTGATAGACCAGCACCCCCGCCACCGCGCCGAGCGCCGGACCGGCGACGTAGAGCCACTGATCGGTCCAGGTCCCCGAGACAAGTGCCGGGGCGAGGGAGCGGGCCGGGTTCATCGACGCGCCCGAGATCGGCCCGGCGAAGAGCGCTTCGAGGCCGATCGTGCCGCCGATGGCGATCGCCGCCGCCTGCCCGACCGCCCGGACATCCGTGGCCACCGAGGTGATCACGAACATCAGGAGGAACGTCAGCACCAGCTCCAGCAGGAACGACCGCCCCGCCGAGCCACGCGGCATGGTGACCCCGAGCCCGCCCGTCTCACCGAACATTCCCCGCAGGGTCGCGCTGGCGATCACGCCCCCGAGTAGTTGGGCCGCCCAATAACGAGGCACGAGGGACCACGGGAAGTGCCGGCCGACGGCGAAGGCCAGCGTGACCGCCGGGTTGAAGTGAGCGCCCGAGACGTGCCCGACCGCGTAGATCATCACCATGATCACGAGCCCGAATGTGAGGCCGATGCCGACGTGGCCGACCCGGCCGCCCGTCTCGGCGTCGATCACCACCGCGCCCGTGCCGGCGAAGACGAGGCCGAACGTGCCGACGGCCTCCGCGGCAAGTTGACGCGCCTGGCGGAATCCCGTCACCGATCGCTCCGTCATCGCGTCACGGGGGTGCCCGGCGCCCCGCTCCCGTCCGGGACCACGACCCCGGCGATCGCCCCTTCGAGCTTCGCCTGGTTCGCCGCGTACACATCATCGCCCGTCGCCACATAGCCGACCGCTTCGCTGGTCTCTTTTGCCGTCGCCAGGTAGAACCGCATCAATTCCCGTACCGCCGGGCGAGCCAGGCTCTCACCGCTAACGTACACGTACAGCGGGCGCGAAAGCGGCCGATACGAACCATCGGCGATGGTCTCCCGCGACGGGGCGACGCAGCCCGCGCCGGCGTCGACGGCGACGGCCCGGAGGCGGTCTTGGGTCTCGACGTAGTAGGCGAAGCCGAAGTAGCCGAGCGATTGCTCTTCGTCGGCGACCCCCTGGACCAGGACGTTGTCGTTCTCGCTCAAGATGTAATCCTCTCGCGAGGCGCCCCCCTCGCCCACGATGGCGGCCGTGAAGGAGTCGAAGGTGCCGGAGGCGATCCCCGGCCCGTACAACTCGATCTCCTCGTCGGGCCAGGCGGGGTCGAGGTCGCGCCAGGTCCGTGCCGGATCGCCTGGCATCCACAGCCGTCGCAGCTGTTCGACCGTCAGGCACTGGACAAAGGTGTTAGCGGGGTTCACGACCACGGTGATCCCGTCGTAGGCGATCTCGAACCCGTGGTAGGTCACGCCCGCCGCGGCGCAGGCCGCGGCCTCCTGGGCCGAGATGGGCCGAGACGCGCCCTGGACGTCGGTCTCACCGGCGCAGAAGCGCCGAAACCCGCCGCCGGTGCCCGAGATCGCCACCGGTGCCTCCACGTCGTCGGTCATCCCGACGAATCGCTCGGCCACATCGGCGGAGATCAACCACACCGTCGAGGAACCGTCCAGGGAAACGCTGCCGTCGAGGGTGTTCAGGTCGACGCCTGGGGCGTAGGGGACCGGCGTCGCGGAGACCGGTGATGGCGTGGACGATCCCTGGGCCCGGCCGATGCTGCCCATCGGCCCGGTCAGGAGGCCCATCACGAGGCAGAAGATGAGAACGTGGGGGGTCGCGTTGCCGCGGGGAACGAGCGTCATCGCCTGTGCCTCCCTGTGGGATCGCCGGGCAGCTGATAGCCCGGTTAGGGCTCGTTCCCGGTTAGGGCTCGTTCAATGGAGAGCGATCTGACCGACCCCCCTTCCGCTCACCAGCATATCAATGGTTATTGATTTACGCTACCCGGTCAGACCGTTCGGGGATGTGCTGGCTGGGACATCCGGTGGCGACGTGGTAAGGGACGGAGGCAGGACGCGGTTCAGCAACACTCGCCGTCGTCGTCGGGGCATGCGCCGAGGTCCTGATCGGGAGGCACCGAGTCGCATCGCCGACTCGCACCGTAGGCGGCTTCAGGCGGGAGCGGAGCAAGAGGAGCGAGCGGCAGAATGCCGGCGAGGGGCGCGGTCAGGCGCTCCCACGCGTCCGGGTCGAGCGAGTAGTAGACCCATTGGGCATCACGACGGGAGCGGACCAGCCCCGCCGTGCGGAGCTTGCCGAGGTGGTATGAGACGAGTGGCTGGGGCAGATCCAGTTCGTCGATCAGGTCGCAGACGCACGTTTCGGTGCGGGTGAGGACCGCGAGGATGCGGAGCCGATTCCGGTCCCCGAGGAACTTCAACGTTTCCACCGCCTGATCGACGGCGACATCTGCGACGATCGCGACCATAGGAACTCCGGCGAACGCGAGAGGCATGGCCCGGATGACCGAGCACATCATACGATGGACCATCCCAAGCGTGAGACGGCTCGACCCCACACGGTCCCATCGTCCGCGATCGAGCGGATTCCTCCCCGCCCGACCCCCGGGGCGACGGACGCACGTGCTATTGTGCCCGCCATGCATCGAGCGACGAATCCG
Source organism: Thermomicrobiales bacterium (assembly GCA_037721765.1). Lineage (GTDB taxonomy): Bacteria > Chloroflexota > Chloroflexia > Thermomicrobiales > UBA6265 > JACCVE01. The sequence goes on along the minus strand of JBBJOE010000092.1, from coordinate 5,510 downwards.
GTGACCCTCTATACGCAATCCGGCTGCGCCGAGAGCCCGGCCGTTCGCGACTGGCTCGTGGGGCACGGCGTCCCCTTCGTCGAGCGCAACGTCACGGGTGACCTCGACGCGGCGACGGCGCTCTATCGGACGGGCACCTTCGCGACTCCGTTGGTGGTCATCGGCGCGACGCGGGTGCTCGGATGCCGGCCCGCCGAGATCGAGGCGGCGCTCGCCGGCCGGGGGATCAAGGCCGGAACGACCTAGCGCACAGCGTTGCCCTGGCCGCCCCGAACCCCGACCATGCCGCCGACGAAGGCTCATGCCGGGAAGGGTACCATCGCCGCCATGCTTGCCCTGAGGTCCCGCCTGGGCGCCGTCCTCCGCTCCTACGCCGGCGTCGCCCGGAGCCCGACCTATTTTCCGCTCTGGCTGGCGCAACTCGTCTCGAACGCCGGCGACACGCTCCACTACATCGCCCTCGTCGTCCTCGTCTTCGAGCTGACCGGGCGCGGTGCCGCGGTCGCGGTGCTGGTCGCCGCCGAGGTGATCCCGATCCTGCTGCTCGGCCCCGTCGCCGGGGTGGTGATCGACCGCTTCAGCCGGAAGGCCGTGCTCATGGGCGCCGACCTGGCCCGCGCCGCGCTCGTTGGGTCGTTGGTCTGGCCGCAGGGTGCCTGGCACGCCTACGCCGTCGCCGCCGGGATCGCGGCCGGCAACACCTTCTTCAACCCGACGGTCCAGGCCGTCATCCCGGCCATCACCACGCCGGAGCAGCGCCTGGCGGCGAACTCGGTGGCCTGGTCCACGGGCCGGTTGGTCCAGATCGTCGCCGCGGCGGTCGCCGGTGGCCTGATCGCGCTGGCCGGCACCGAGGCGGCCTTCATCGTCAACGCGGCGACCTTCGTCGTGTCCGCGGCGCTGCTGGTCCGGCTCCGCATCCCGGCCCACGCCGGGCGGGTCGCCGACGCGGCCAGGCACGGCCTCGGCGGCTACCTCGCCGACGCGCGGGCCGGGCTGGCCTTCGCCCGCCGCGACCGGTTCGTCTCCCGCCTGCTGATCGTCCAGGCGCTGGCCTCCCTGGCGACCGGGGCGACGGGGGCACTGCTCGTCGTGCTCGCCGAGCGACACCTGCGTCTCGGGCCGGCGGGCTTCGCCTGGCTGATCGGGGCCATCGGGGCCGGCGCCCTGGTCGGGCCGCTCATCCCCAACGCCCTCGCCCGCGACTATCGCGATGCGCGCTGGCTCTTCGTGCCCTACGTCGTCCGGGGGATCGGCGACGTGCTGATCGCCGTCTTCACCCCGCTGCCGGTGGCACTGGTGATCTTGTTCATCTACGGCCTGAACACCTCGACGGGGATGGTGGTCTTCTCCTCGACGGTGCAAGGCGTCATCCCCGGCGCGATGCGGGGGCGAGTCTTCGCCCTGCTCGACGTCACCTGGAACGCGGCCCGGCTGCTCTCGCTGGCGGCGGGGGCGATCCTCGCCGATTCCCTGGGCATCCGGCCGGTGTTCTGGCTGGGCGGCGCACTGCTCGCCGGCGCCGGCCTGCTCGGCCTGGCCCTGCTCGGCGGCCACGACTTCGGGGCGAACGCGGAATGAATGGCCTGAGTCATGATGCGGCCCGACGACCCGTGACACCGGACCGGGCAAATGGGGGCGGCACGGGTGTCGCGATGGTGGGGTGCTCGCCGGCTGCCGCTTAGCCTCGATAGGCGTCCGCGCTGACCCGTTCCACTGGCCGGGCGGCCATTCTCGGCGCGAGCTTCGCGGCAGGGAGGACCTCGATCTGACGCCATCTGTGCCCGAGCATCATCGTCCCTGTCCAGGTAGAGGCCCTGCTTCACCACACCTGATGCACTCACCGAAGAGGACCAGGTGATCGGTCGCGACGCGGAACCCGTGGTCGCGCCGCACCTGGTCGGACATCGCCCGCAGCGCCGGGTCGCCGATCTCTTCATCCCGGCCACACCGACGACAGATGAGGTGGTGATGCGGGTGCGGCTTCGTGACCTCATACAGGGTCTCTCCGGTGCCGGTGTCCGCCGCGAGCACGATGCCGAGTTCGACGAAGAGGTGCAATGCCCGATAGACCGTCGAGCGGTCGATCGCGCGGTCGGCTCGCCGGACGCGCGCGTAGACCTCGCCCAGGGACGTGTGGCCGCCTCCCGCGCACACGGCGTCCAAGATCACCGCGCGCTGCCGGGTAACCCGATGGCCAGCCGCCCACAGGGCATGCTCCCACTCCATACCCTCGTGCATCACCCTTCCCTCTGTTGCCGATTTTCGCGACAACCGGTCTCCCGGCCCATGCCCCGCTAGACTCGCCGCAGACCCTCTCTCGTAGCGGAGGTTACATGGGCACCACGATACCACCGGGCCGAGCCACGCAACGTCAGGGCCACACGCATCGGGGCGGAGTGCTCGGTTGGGCCGGCGCGATCTTCCACCTTGGTGGCCACACCCACGCGGAGCCCGATCGGGTGACCGACCCGGCGTTCGCCACCGAGCAGGGTATCCGGACCGTCTGGATCGCCCTCGGTGCGCTCGCCCTCACGACGCTGATCCAGGTGTTCATCGTCATCGCCAGCGGCAGCGTCGCCCTCCTCGCCGACACGGTCCATAACCTGGGTGACGCGCTCAATTCGATCCCCCTCCTGTTCGCGTTCTACCTCGCGCGGCGCGTGGCGACCCGGCGCTACACTTACGGGTTCGGTCGAGCCGAGGACCTGGCCGGTGTCGTGATCGTCGCGTCGATCGCGTTCAGCGCGGGATTCATCATCTGGCAATCGCTCCAGAAGCTGGTCGATCCGCGGCCGATCGACCAGATCTGGTGGGTCGCCTCGGCCGCGGTCATCGGCTTCATCGGGAATGAGGCCGTCGCGTTGCTCCAGATCCGGACCGGCCGTTCGATCGGCTCTGCCGCCCTGGTCGCCGATGGGTCGCACGCGCGGATCGACGGGCTCACCTCGCTGGTGGTGCTGGTCGCCGTGGCCGGGTCTGCCCTGGGGTACCCGATCGTCGACCCGATCGTTGGGTTGGTGATCGGCGCCGCGATCCTCGCGATCGCCCGTGACGCCGCCGTCCGCGTCTGGTACCGCGTCATGGACGCGGTCGATCCCAGCGTGGTGGACCAGATCGAGCAGTACGCCTCCGAGGCGCCAGGCGTCGAGCGAGTCGACACGGTTCGGGTCCGGTGGGTCGGTCACCAGCTCCAGGCAGAGGTCGGACTGACCCTCGACGACGCGGCTGGTCTGGCCGAGAGCCACGCGGCGACATCTGCCGTCCGCCGGGCGCTGATCGGCCCCGTCCGCCACCTCGCGATGGTCACGATCGACGTGTCGCCGCGGGCCGATCCGGCGGCGGCGGAGAACCGTCCGGCCACGCCGGTGAGCATCCTGCCGCCGCAATACCAGGACCCGGGCCGATCCATCAGCGCCGCGCCGATGGGTGCGGCGGCCCTCCTGTATGACGCCGATGGAGAGGTCGCCTGGGACGAGATGTGGACCGGCTACTGCGAGTTGGCGCTGGCGGGCGGCGCGCCGCATCGTGGCACGTTGCTCGAGCCGATTCACGAGGCCGCGATCGCCGCCCATCCTGATCGCTACGCGTGGGTCCTCGGCGAATTGGAGCGGGGCATCACGCGGGTGACGGGGCTCCCGGTTCGCCACGGCGACGTGCCCGGTTGGATCGGGATGGAGTGCGCGACCGAGGAGATGGCGATCTGGCTGCTCCGGGCGATCGTGGTCGAGAACGTGACGGTGCGCCGGGAGGGCACGGTGCTGTGGTTCCCCGCCGGGCCAAACTTCCGGATCGAGCGGGAGATCAAGAACGTGGTGACCGTCGTCGCCAAGACTACCCATTATTGGAAGGAGCACGTCGCCGGCGATCTCGCGAGCGTTCGCTGACGTCGCCGCCCGGCCATGATCATCCCGTCGCGCTGATGCGCTCGTCGTCTCGTGGGACGTTGATCGCTATCGCGGGGGCGTCGTCCAGGAAGCTCGCGTCCCGCGCCGGGATCACTATCCTCGCGGTCACGCGCGTCGCCGCGAGGAGCCACACCGCCCGTCCGCCGAACGTCGCTCTCGGCAAAGAATGGGGAGGGTGACGGCGGAGGGTTCACGTTCGTCGTTGCTGGCGGGGAAGCCGGTGCATCGCCGGTCGAGAGTCCGGGCACCTCGCCATCGTGGTCATCACACGGGCCGTGGCCAAACACTCTCCACCGGCACCTCGATGAGGACCGGCCTTCGTCGGCCCCGTGATCACTGCCCCACGAGGTGATCGACGAAGCGGCCTAGCCGCTTACCCGGCCAGGATCGCATTCTCCGGCACCCTCCGCCGGGCCATGGTCGTCCCGGCCGTGGGCAGCCCAGACGGCGCGGCGGGGGGTGGTGTGGGCATTGGCCAGCCAGGGCGGGCGTCGACCCGGACCGAGGTGGCACTGCTCTTGCCTGGGCCGTGGGCAAGATTCAGCGCTGCCCGACCAGCGCGACCAGCCGCGAGAGCCATCCCGCTCCTTATGTAGTCACCACGTCAGGTGCGACTGCATGAGACGTCCGAGCGTCGCCTCTGGAGGTCGCATGTCGCCCGATAGACCCATCGGTCCCCGGCCCGTCGTCACCCTGAACACTGCCGCGCTGGCCCGCTTGGAGCACGACCTCAGGACGCCCCTCGCCGTCATCCTGGGGCACAACCACCTGCTGCGGCGGCGCGTGAGACGCCTCGACCGGCTGAGTCCCGAAGATCGTGAGTGGCTCTTGGCACGCACGACCATGATCGATACGGCGGTGATGGGCATGACGCGGAGCGTCGAGAGGCTCGACGGCCTCGCTCGCGAGGCGATGTCCGAAGACGACGGTCCCGGGCGCTCGGGGTAACGCCGCCTCAGGCTTGGCCGATCTGGCCGGCGATCACGTCGAGCAAGACGACGAGATCGAAGGGCTTAGTGACGAAGGCATTGCCACCGTAGCGGTCGATATTGTCGCGGGCCCGGGCGATGAGGCGGGGATCGGTGGACAGGACGACGATCGGGATGTCCGATGTCGCGGCGCCGGCGCGGAGCGACTCCAGCACGTCCCATCCGGCGTTATCGCCTATCACGAGGTCCACGAGGATCAGGTCCGGTCGAAGCGTCACCGCTTGGTCAACGGCCTGGAGACTCACGCGCATCGTGGTCACCGTGTACTGCTCTGCCAAGAGTTCCCACATCAGTTCCAGAAAGGCGGCGGAGTCATTGACGACGAAGATGTGCTTGCGTTCTGATCGCTCCCGCCCATTGGGTCCGGCTCTGGCCCGCTCCACCGCTGCCTCCCTCCTGTCGCCCTCGACCCGGGATGACGCACGCTCCCCCCGGTCTGCTCCCGCGGCGGCCATGGGATCGTGAGACGAGACGATACCCCCGGGCCGGGGCGGGGTCAAGCAGGGTCAGTGATCTGATCCTCGATGTCGGACGTGTCGTCGGCCGGAGTCACCGGCTCGCTCCAGGTTCAACGCTCACGGCCGGGCCAGGATGGTGTCCTCGGCGCCGCCGG